>WJKC01000013.1 GCA_014729335.1 archaeon
CACTAACATTAGAGTGACCAGCGTAATCAAAAGGACGGCCAACCCGGTGAACCCTGACCCCGTCAATCACCTCAAAAGCAGGGGTGCCGGTTAAACGCTGAGTAACAACGTTAACCTCATGACCCAAGCGCACTAACTCACGGGCGTAATTAAAGAACAAGAACTCGCCCCCGCCATAAACAGCCGGCGGGTATAACTGGCAGAACTGGGTTATCCTCATAGTAATACACCTTTAAGTAAAAGTTTCTCTTTGGGAGTAGAGACACTTTCTCTTTCAAAAAGAGAAAGGGTTCTCTGGCAGAACTGGGTTATCCTCATGCAATCAGTATAGTTTCGGAAGTTTTATTATACTTTCTAATATTAAGAGATAACTAATGAAAAAGGAGTGGGGGGTGTTAATAGCAATAATAGTGATAGCCATGGGTTTCAGAGCCTATAACCTGAGGCACCATTACTTAATGGGCAACGACGCTTACCTGCACTACAGCGTTATCAGGCAAGCAATGACTACTGGTAACCTAGAGACCTACGAGTTATCCTATGGTAATCCTCTAATCCTTGAGCCCAAGGGTTTATACTACGTTACTTTAATACCAGCTTACATCACTGGTTTACCAACAGCCTTCCTGCTAACCCCATTAATAGCCGGGGCAGTGACAGTACTGCTAAGCTACTTATTAACACGAGACTTATTTAACAAGCGGGTAGGGCTGCTAACAGCCATCATACTAGCCTTATGCGTGGCTCACATGTACCGGACAAGCCCTAACTCTTACCGGGGGGACGGCTTCTACCTAGCATTCCTGCTAGGAATACTATACGCCTTCAATAAGTCACTGAAAGGCACGTGGAGGGAGTCACTAATAACAGGAGTGCTAATGGGCTTAAGCACCACTATATGGAACGGCTACCCACTAGGAGTGCTGGTGATAATCACCGGGTTAATCATTAACTCAACAACCAAGTACCTGAAGAATAAGTACAAGAAAGAGGACCTGGTAAAGACTTTTACGCTGCTAATATCCTATTACGTCTTAGAGTACCTCTTCTTATTAACAGGCGTTATACAGCGAATGTTCTTCACAGCCAACACCCCGCTGCACACACTGATAGTGTTCTCACCACTACTGCTAAGCGTTATCTACCACGCCACTAAGAGAGTGAAGAAGTCAAGGGTGATGGCAGTGATAATAATAACCGGGACAATAATACTAACCCTCAGCGCCGGCACAATCAACGCCATGATAAGCGAGGGATTATTTGAGAACTCACTATTCTATGATATAGGTGTGAGCGAGTTATTACCGCCAGAGTGGGGTACCCTGCACGCACTACTATCATGGACCCTGTACCTAGCCTGGCCCGGGGTGATACTGTTAGCCTTAATACTGATAAAGAAGCAGCGGGCAGACCAACTAACCTACATGGCGTGGGTGATAGTGAGCTCCTACTTAATGCTTAACTACACCAGGTACAACTTCATCGCGTCAATAACAACTGCTAGCATGACAGCACTACTATTAGACTACGTTTACACAATGGTAAGGAAGCGTAACAAGTACGTTGCAATAGCAATACTATGCCTGTTCCTAATACCCTACACTGTTGACGGTTTAAATAACATAAACCGGGTTGGGCCCAGGATGAGCGAGCCGTGGGAGCAGGCACTTAACTGGGCTGGTGAGAACCTGGACAAGGGGCGCGTGGTTACGTGGTGGGACCACGGGAGCTGGGTCCAGTACTATACTGGGCTGCCAACAATCGTTGACAGCGTTAATGGACAAGACCAGGACAGGATAAGGAGGATAGCAGAGTTCCTCACAAGCAGTGAGAATGACGCTTTCACTGACTGGGGTGCCAAGTACTTAATACTGGGCGGTGACGTGATACTATACTCAGGCGCGGTGACTGGCATCGCAGGAGCAGATGATTACTTGGTATCATTGATAGGCACGCCGCAACCAGCCATGATTAACGGAGAGCAAGTAAACGTTTTCTACGCTGGGGGCGGGAGGTTTGAGTTACACGATGACGAGACTTACTTCAAGACTGATAAGGGGACGCTAGTGGTTGATAGGACTTATTACGCTAACGCGAGCGGGAGCAGTGTTAAAGAATCAAATTATAATACTACCCAGGGCTGCGTGGTGATAAACCCTTACACATATTTATTCTTCAATGACAAGGCATGCAACAGCAACTACGTACAACTAATGTACGGGAAAGGACTAGCGGGTTATGAATTACTATACAGGAATAACTTTGTAGTTATTTATGAGGTTGTTTAGTGGTTGCCGTGGGATTATAAGGGCCGCGCTGGGGGCCCTTTGAGGAATGACTTTGTAGTTATTTATGAGGTTGTTTAGTTTGAGGGTTTAAAACAATAATACTTATAAAGTATTGTATGATTTATTATACATATGTATGATAAACTAAACATAACTGAGAATCACCTGCAAGCTCTAGCTTTATTCACCAAGGGTTTCACTAAAAAGTATTATATACGAGAGGTTCAGAAATTATTAAATATTAGTCCAAGGACAGCCCAATTAATACTTAATGACTTAGAAGTTAAGACAGTGTTAGAGTCAAAAACTAGAGGCAAGATTAAGGAGTATAAGTTAAAACAGGCATCACAAACAATTGATTACTTAATATTTGTTGAACAATACAAGAAATTAACCTTTCTTAAAACCCAACCATTAATCAAAGAATTAATAACAAAGATTACGCCACACATCAAGGGTGTTGGTTTAATCTTTGGCAGTTATGCTAAAGCAAGAGCCAGAAAAGATTCAGATATTGATTTATTAATAATAGGTAACTATGATAAAAAAGAAGTTAAAAGAACAGCTAAAATGTATAACCTTGAGTTAAACATTAAACAATACACTAAAGAGTTATTCAATAAAGGATTAAAAAAAGATTTATTATTAAAAGAAGTGTTAAATAATCACGTAGTCTTCTCAGGAATAGAGGAATTCATTAAAATAGTAGTTAAATTAATATGAGTAAAATTGACTGGTGTTGGGGTGGGATTAGTTATTTATGAGCTTTGATGACTTTAACGTACTCGCTTAGTTTCTGGTTAGCAATTGATTTATCCCCTGCTTCAACAAATACTTTAACAGTGTGTCTGGTCTGGCTCTGACGCAGCAGGACGCTGACACCGCCCTCAATAAACTTAACCCCGTCCATGGTGAGGGCGTCAGGGTACTCCTTGATAAACCTCTTAGTTAAGGCTGCAGCGACTGATGACTTCTCCTGGTGAGAGTCAAACTCTACCTCGTCCTTAACAACAAACACTCCAGGGAGCTCGCTGACTAACTCGCTGAGCTTCTTCTTAGACTCCTTGATGATGCGGGCAAGCATTAAAGTACTAAGGACGCCGTCGCTAAAAGGGTAGAACTCATTCCAGTAGAAGTGGCTGCTGTACTCGCCTCCAAAAACGCCTTTATGCTTGACTAATTCCTTCTCAATAAACGTGTGACCAACAGGGCACCAGACCATCTCCCCGCCCAATGGCTCTACAATCTCAGACTCTAACAAGTTAGACACGCTGACAGGCGCGACAACAACCCCCTTAGTCCTCTCTAAAACGTTCTTGGCAAATAACATGGTCATCTTATTACCATCAACCACCTCGCCCAGCTCGTCAACAAACACGCTACGGTCAGCGTCGCCGTCAAGCCCGACCCCAAAAGCAGCCCCTGAACTAACAACCCTGTCCTGAACCTCCCTGAGGTTCTTATCACTAGGCTCAGGGTGCCTGCCCCCAAAATCAGGCATTGGCTCGTCATTAAGCACCCGGGCATCAAGCAGTGAGTTAAACAAGCCGGTCATTAACCCGCTGCTAGCATTAAAACAATCAATAACGCACTTAACACCCAGCAACCCGAACTCTTCCCTGAGAAACGATGAGTAATTATTCAACGATGTGATGTCCTGCTTAACAGGCACGGGCGAGGGCTTGTTAAACTTGAAGTTCAAAACTCTATTCTTAACCCTTAACAAGTCCTGGGGGTCAATGCTGGAGCCGTCATTCATTATAATCTTGAAACCATTATAGTCAGATGGCAAGTGAGACGCGGTGACGTAAACCCCGAAGTCATAATTATTAAAAGTATTAAAGTAACAAGCAGGCCCGGGCATTAACCCGCCAGTAATGACTCTAATACCAGATGAGCGCAAGCCCTCAACCAAGTGCTGTGATAAAACAGGGCTTAACTCCCTGGAGTCAAAGCCGACAAAGCAAGAGCCATTAAACTCGCTGCCAAGACCCCTGCCAATCAGGAACGCGTCATGAGTGGACAAGCCCCTGCCCCTGATATCATAAGCCATGAACAAGTCATCATTCATAAAGAAATTCAACTCCAGTACTTGCTGTTAATAAGGTCATCACGACCCTCACGATAAGTGACGTTGCCGTTAATAACCCCGCGGGCAGTGATGAACGGCCAGACATTAGACCGTTTAAGCAGCCTTGAATCTGACTCAATAACCGCTTTAAAACCAATAGCGCAGAAATCATCAACCACCACGTTATTATTAATAATAGCAAAACCATCAACAACGCTGTTATTAATCGCCGAGTTCTTACCAACATGAGTGTTCTCAAACAACACTGAGCCCTTAACCCTGGAGCCCTGGCCAATAGTGGTGTCCTTCATCAAGTGAGTGTTAGGTCCAATAACACAGTCCCTGCCAATAATACAGCCCTCCTCAATAATAACGTTATCCTCAATAACCGAGCCCTCGCCAACAGTGATGGAGTCATTAATCCTTGACTCCTTCATCTCGCTCATCACCTTATTATTCAACTCAATATAAGAGCGGGTAGTGCCAATATCAGCCCACGTGCCGTTGAAAACATAGCCGTACAATTCATCCTTGTCACAGAAGTACTGCCACATCCGGCCAATAGTGTCACGGTCAGCCCCGCTGTCAAGGTAGGCAGGGAACTTATTCTTCAACCACTCACTGCTCAAGCCGTAGATAAGAGTGCTGCCAAGCCTTGACCGAGCCTCGTTAATATTAGGCTTCTCCTGGAAAGAAACAATCTGGTCGCCTTTAAGCTCAGCAATACCCAGCTCCTCAATCATGTACTCATGAGGCACCTTGTACAAAGCGATTAAAGCACTGCCCTCCTTAATAGAACTGCTGAAGTCCCTGATATCAATCCCCTTATAGAAGTTATCAGCGCCCAGCACAATCAAGTCATGATTACCAAGCTTGTTAACAGCGTAGTTAAGCCCGCCAATACTGCCAAGCTTGCTGTCCTCCTGGCTCTCAATAATAATGTTAACCTTCTTATCCTGCAGGAAGTCATTAACCTTTAACTGGTTGTCATTAATGCTGACAAACACGTCCTTAACACCAGCGTTGTTTAATTCTTCAACCATGTGAAGGATGTTAGGCTTGCCAGCAATCGGTAATAAGCACTTAGGCGTCCGGAGAGTGATTGGGTGCAGCCGCGTGCCCCTGCCGCCGGCAAGGATTAAAGCCCTCAAGTAACCCCCTCCCATTCCCTGATAGCCTTCTCATAACGCTCAGTGTTATCAGTTGGCAGCCACTGGCCCTCAAAAGGGTAGCCGTATAACTTGCTCTTATCAAGCACTTGGGGGAAAACGTCATACTCCATTGACGCAGGACCCTCAGGCACCAAGTCAATCACCTCAGGCTCCAATACGTAAACGCCGGCGTTGATTAAACGGCTGATAGGCTCCTCGGGCTTCTCAATAAAACGAGTAATCTTATTGCCCTTAAGAATAGCCACGCCGAAACTAGATGGGTCATCAACAGTTGTAAGAGCAATAGTTGACAACGCCTTGCTCTTCAAATGAGCGTTAAACAAGCTCTGCAAGTCAATGTTAACAAGGTTGTCGCCGTTAAACATGATAAAGGACTCGTCAAGCAGGTCGCGGGCCAGCCTAAGGCAGCCGGCAGTGCCAAGGGGCTCGTCTTCAAAAACGTACTCAAGGTTAACCCCGAACTTGCTGCCATCACCAAAGTAGTCCTTCACTTTCTCGCCAAGGTAGCCGACCGACACGATGATATCCCTGATATCATACTTCCGGAGGAGGGAGATTGTGTGTTCAATAAGCGGTCTGCCCTGGACAGGGACCATAGGTTTAGGAATCTCATAAGTAATGGGTCTCAGGCGGGTGCCCTTGCCACCGGCAAGGATTAAAGCCTTCTTAGGCGACTTAAGACCTAATGATTTACGAAGCAATAACTCAATAGCGTGGCTCCGGTTGCGGATTCTGACATTATCAACCCTTTCATCAATATCATTAATAAGAGAATTCTCAAGAGTGATAGTAATCCGCTCTTTCATAATACGAAGTATGATGAAGTATTACTTTATATATTTTGCTCTGAGTTCTAAATGAAATAAAGTGGTTCTAATTAGAAAGGAAGGTTTATTGTCTTTTTTATCTTCCTGAATAACAACCTTATCAATTCACGGTCACCCTGGTCCAAGACCTTGTAATAATTGACTAAAACGTAGAACACCAGCGAGCCAGAGCTTAAAACAATCTTTAATAACAGGTTATAATCAGGGAATAATGACAAAGCTAGTGGAACAGCGCTTAACAATGATTTAAAAAACTGTTCTAAAGGGTACTTGACATAACCCCTTAACAAGAACGCCAGTAAAAGTGCTGAGGCAGCGATTGAAAAGAACAGGGTTAATGACGCAGAGTAAGCGCCTGTTAGTGAACTGCTTAAACCAAAGATAATCATTGTTCTCGCAGCAAACCCCCCCAGCACGTACTTAGGCTTGCCAACCCCATAAGCAACCGCGTTGTAAACAGTGTTAAAAGTCTGGATTGACAGGGCAGCAATTATTATGTAAAAAAAGCCGGTGATGGTTGAGTAGTCACTGCTTAATAAAGTGTTAATGATGAACCCAGGAGTTGCTATAAAGATTATAATCATTGGTATAAGAGCTGCCAGCATGTAATTAAGCAACCGCCTGGTTAACTCTTTAATCTCCTTCTTATTCTTAGTAGTAACGCTTGGCAGCAAAGCTGCTGAGATAGCTGAGGGGATTAGTGAGATGAACACGCCGACCTTGTTAGCAGCGTCAAAGTAGCCTAGCTCAGCAGGGTTCATACCAATATAGAGGTTAATCAAGTAGTTGGATAAAAAGGAGAAGATGCCTACCAGGTAGCTAGTCAAGGCGTAGCGGCCAAGTTTTTTATAATCAGTGAACTCCTCTCCTTTTTTCAGGAATTTTTCATAGATTATCTTATAAGCCACAAGGGTGGTTATTACGTAGCTGAAACCATAACCCATGACCGCGCCGGCAACCCCCAACCCGAGCATGATGAATAATAATGACAGGAACTTAGTTGAGCTGAACCAAACGTCGACCTTCATTGATTGCTTTAAGTCATTAAAACCCTGAAATATCTGATAAGTGGCGTTCATCAGGATGAAGAAGGTGATGAAACCAGCTGTTATCTTAAGGTATAAGCTTAAGCCGGGATTATTATAATAATTAGCAATAGTGCCTGATAAGAGGAATAGTATTACTGCCCCGCTGATAGTGACTGCCAGCCTGATAATCAAGTACTTCTTAAGGAAACTGGTTCTCTGCTCCTTGTACTTCTGAATAAAATAGGGCAGGCTCAGCTCTAACCCTAGGCTGGTGAACTGCTGGAACAAGAAGATGAAAGTAACAGTCAGTGAGAAGCTGCCGTAATCCTCCGGGCCCAACAGCCTGGCTATCCAGAAAACGAGGATGATTGACAGGACCGTGCTGATTGACTTGCCGATTAAGTGCCAGACAGCGTTCTTACCAATCTTTTTCACGTACGCCTCCATCATCTAGAAAAATTAAAATTGATTTATTATTAAAAGCCTTTACAATTTTCAGCAACACTTATATAATGAACCTGTTATTAAAACTTTTAAAATGAGGTTTTTAATAACAGGCGGCGACGGCTTCATAGGAAGCCATAACGCTGAGTACTTATTAGAAGAATACCCTGACAGCGAGGTAGTTATTATTGATAACTTGTCACGCACCCAGGGGTTGAACTCCTCTTACTTAATCAATAAGTTCGGCAAGGACAGGGTTAAACTAGCAGTAGCAGATATCAGGGAATTAAGCGATATTAAACAGTACTTCAAGGATATTGACAGGGTTTATCACACAGCTGCCCAGGTGGCAATGACTGACAGCCTGGACAGGCCCTTATGGGATTATCATATTAACTCAACAGGCACGATGAACGTTCTTGAAAGCGTTAGGAAGCACTGCCCTGAAGCACCCGTTATTTACTGCAGCACCAACAAGGTTTATGGCGACATCCTTAAAATAGTGGCTGATAACGGGGTGAAACTAGCCAAGTTTGACCAGGATAACGATTTTATTAAAAAAGGCAGCCGGTACGTTTACGCTGACAAAGGGATTAAAGGAGTGGTTGAGAATGACTTCCACGTTGGACCAGAAGCAGCTAACTGTCCTTACGGCTCCAGCAAGATGGCCGGCGAGTTATGGATGAAGAACTACCATGATTCTTATGGTATTAAGACTGTTCGTGCAAGGATGAGCTGCATCTACGGCATCAGGCAGTTCGGCTGCGAGGACCAGGGCTGGCTCTCATGGTTCACCATAAGAACACTCCTTGATAAGAACATTGTTTTCTACGGTGACGGGATGCAGGTGAGGGACGCGTTGTTCTGCACTGACCATGCAAGGGCTTTTGACCTGATGGCTAAGACGCCTGAGTGTTACGGAGAGGTTTTTAACCTTGGCGGCGGACCAGCTAACACCATCAGCCTCAGGGAGTTAATAGACTTGATTCAGGACTTAACAGGCAAGAAGAGTGAGATTATCTACTCTGACTGGCGCCACGGCGACCAGAAAGTATACGTCAGCGACATCAGCAAGCTTAAGCGTTTAACAGGGTTTAATCCAGAGGTCAGTGTTAAGCAGGGGGTTAAGAAGCTTATTAACTGGACCAGGGATAACCTTGATGACATAATAAGGGTCA
>WJKC01000014.1 GCA_014729335.1 archaeon
CTACTAAGGGTGTTAAGGAGGAAGAGCTGGCTGATTTAAAGAAAGCACTGCTTAAGGCTAAAAATGATTATGGGGTAAAGGGGGTTGTCAGCGGAGCTATTGCAAGTAATTATCAGAAAAAAAGGATTGGTGTTTTATGCCGGGATTTAGGTTTAAAGGGTTTTTCCCCTCTTTGGGACAGGGACCCTATTGCTTTATTAAAAGAGGTTGTTAATGGTTTTAAAGCAGTTATTGTTAAAGTGGCTGCTGAGGGGCTTGATGACTCCTGGCTTGGCAGAAAAATAGACAAATCCTTTTTAAAGGATATTATTAAGCTGAGGGTCCACCCAATGGGGGAGGGAGGAGAGTATGAGTCCTTAGTGCTTAACGCCCCGTTATTTAATAAGGAGATAGTTATCAAGGAGTCATCAAAGGAGTGGGACGGGGCTGCAGGTCACTTGAGGATTAAAAAGGCTTTTATGATTCCATGAACCGTTTGTACTTCTTGAACTTGTTTTCAAGTTTCTCAAGAACTTCTTTGCCTTTAGGGGTTACTGAGTAGACCTTCTTGAACCTGCCGAACTCAACCATTTCGTGACCCCTGATTAAGCCTTTTTCTTCCAGCTCGTTAAGGATTGTGTAGATACCGCCAAGCGATACTTTTTTACCAAGTTTTTTTTCAATATCCTTGACTAGTTGATAACCGTGTTTAGGTGATTTTGACAGTATCTTTATCACTATTGTTTTCAATTCAAGCATAAACTAACCCCCTAAGTTAACTTATATATCATTATGTATGAAATATGTAAATAAAAAGGTTTATAAACAACGATTGATATATATTTATTATAAATATATATTAGTGATTTAAATGCAGTCAGTTGAAGAAGTAACATTAAATGAATTTAAACCAGTGGAACCAGAATTATACTTTTACAGAGAAAGCCTTCCATTTGACGAACTAAGAAGCATTGATAAAGAAAAAGAATTAGAGTCAATGATTTCAGAGTTTAATAATGATACTCAGCACCAATTAACCAGTATTGCAGAAGATTACATTAAGAAGTTTAAGGAAGCTACTGAATGCTTTGTTGAACACTGCGACCTCAGCCTGCCTGAAATACTGGTTTTTGACGGGAAGACAGGTCCAGTCAAACTTAAGAAAATTGATAACGTTCCTGATGTTGCTCCTTACCTGTTGATGGATAATGATCCCAGCAGGATTAGCTCAGCAATGGACGGCATCTCCACTAATGACCCCTTTCTTTTAAAGTACAAAGATAATGACTGCGTTGTTAGTTATTACTTTGAAGTTCCTGACACTAATGTTAGAGGAGGCACTAGGCCCTGCGCAGTCCGTTTAAGATATTATGACTCAGTTATTAGGCTTAACTGTATGTGCAATATGCTTAAAGCACTCACTAAAGAATACACACCTATACTAGAAGAATTATTTAAAATGAGCTAATCCTAAAGTTTTTTTCTTAACTCCCCTATCAGCAACCGGGCTACTTGCGGGTTTTTAACAACTTTAATTACCTTAACCCTCCTCATACCCCTAGAGTGATTGCAGCGGCGGCACTTGAACTGCCTGACTGCTTTAGTGGCTTGAAGCCAGCCACACTTAGGGCATTGAACAACGCTAATCATCTTTAGTGTTCTAGTCTTGTTTTACCATCTTTTGAGATAACACGATAGACTCCCTGCTCTTTATCTTTTTCACATCTGATTCCAAGCATGAATTTTATTCCAACAAAGTGTCTTAAATCTATATGGACGTTCTTAACATTCTTTTCTCCATCCACATTTAAATCACCTTCAATCTCAATTTCAATAGAATCTTTCTTACTAAAATCCTTAACCCTAAGCTTTAGTTCATTACCTTTCTTTTCAACTTTGTGTTCCATAAATTTTTTTTAAGGCTTATTAGTATTTAAATCTATTATTTTCTCTCTCATGCACTTGCTGCAGTAATGACCGCCGTAGGGCCTGTTAACTGTTTTCTCGCTCTTACAGTGTTTCTTAACATTCTTTGGGATGCCGTGCAGTTCAGCCCCGCACTTAGCGCACTGAGGCTTGCCCGGTATCTTTTTTTCATAATGCTTTGAAGTCCTGCCTCCAGGCACTCGCCGATAAACTGCCCGCTTGCTCTTAGATTTATGTCCTGGTCTTGGCATTATACCTCTCCCCCAACTTCTTGATTACCGGTTTTATTGTCAGGCTGAAGATGAAACTAGAAATAATATAAGTCCCTAACCAGCTGATGGCTGGCCCGAATAAAGGAAGACTTAATGGTAGTTGAAGCAGGTCGCCGTACGGCTGGAAAAACATGTTCATCAGCCAGAACGTAACCAGCATTGGCAGGAAGGTATACATTGTCGGCTTCATTGTGTGCTTCATTAAGTCGCTGTTAATGCTCATAATCTCGCTCTGAAGCTTATTTAGTTCTTCCTTGCTGCTGTTAGCACTTAGCTTCTTCTGCAGTTCTTTTATCCTGGCTCTTTTCTTTTTAACATAATCCTGGTCAGTTAGTTTATAATGAACTAGTTGAGAGACTAGGCTGACTAGGAATGATATCCCAATCACTGTTGGTAAAACCCATATTGGAGCCATATGAATCTGAAAGAGGAAACCCTTTTTTAAGCTTTACCCTTAGCTAGTTTCTTCAACCAGTCAGGGAACTCGTCATAGTGATCCCGCTTTATCTGCTCATAGAATTGGAATATAATCATGACAGTTAATAGTATTCCCGTGCCCCTGCTTAAAGCGCCCAGTAAGTCAGCCATCACTGCAACAGCGCCTACACTAGCGCCTCCAAGGATGGTTAAAGGCTTAATGTATCTGTTAAGCACCCGTGTTAATATCCTCTTATCACGCCTGAAACCAGGGACGTTTAAACCAGAGCTTAGTATCTGGTCAGCCACGCTGTCAGCCCCTTGGCCTCCAATCCCAACCCATAACAGGCTGAATAACACCGCGCCTATAATCATGAATAAGCTGTAAATAATTATTGATAAAGTGAAGTCAGTGGTCATTCCCTGAGTGGCTATCTGCCTGATGTTTGGGGGGTTAAGGTAGTATACTAATCCCCCTGCAGGCACGTCCCTAACCTGACCGCCAGTATTAACCTGCTCGTAAGTTCCTAGTAACGGCAGCCCCATGTTATATAATGATAAGCCCCAGAACTGCATGCTTGCTATTAGGGTGGCAGTGAATATGACCGGCATGTTGCTGGTGTAGACAAACTTTAACGGGTACCTGAAGCTGAAACCTCTGAACCGGCCGAAACTCAACGGCACCTCAACCTTAACGCTTTGCAAGTAAGTGCTGATAACAAATACTAGGACAGTGACCCCGACGATGAATAATGGCCAGAAAGCCTCAGCAGGCAGCCCCTGGATTACTAGTGTTATTGCTTTAGGGATGTTGCCAATGGCTAGTAATGGGTTGCTTGGGTCTGGCAGCGGGTTCAAAGCGTTGACAAATATCTCCCGGCTAACACCTGCTGCGATGAATAAACTAATACCTGAGCCAACACCCCACTTGCTCACAACCTCGTCTAACAGCATGACTGTGAGGCTGCCCATGATTAATTGAATACTGATTAATATGATATTAGTCATTGTACCACCAGCAGCTGGCAGGGCCCCGCTGGCAGCGTACAGGATATTTTGTATTAGGACGAAGGCTATGCCGAATAGTTTCTGCAGCCCCTGGAACATCTGCCTGCCTTCATGAGTGTTAGTGTCAACTTTTATTACCTCAGCCCCGACTAGTAATTGCAGCACGATGCTGGCAGTTACTATTGGCCCGATACCAAGGCTTATCAGGCTGCCAAAATTAGCTGCTAATAGTATTGATAACACCTCGAACTTGCTTTGGTAATTAGGGTCTAAGCCGTATAATGGTATGAGTGATAATAAAAAGTAGATGATTAGCGCCACGCCTGTCCATTTTAGTTTCTCTTTTAAGCCCAGCCTTTTCTTAGGGTGGCTTACTTCAGGCAAGTTGTTTAAAAAACTCTTGAAGTTCAATTCACATCACTACTGTTTTACCATTTGCTTTTTCAATCTTTTTTCTAGCTGTCTTGGAAAAAGAACGAGCCTTCACAGTTAAACCCTTTGGTGCTTCGCCTTTGCCTAGTACTTTATCATAGCCTAGTTCAGTGACGTCTAACTCCTTGCCCTTAACGTGTTTATGCAAGTCTCTTAAGTTAATTGTTTTAACCTCTTTCTTAGTTGGGTTATTGAAACCATACTTTCCTAAACGCTTGCCCTTAGCTAAGCGCTTGCTCTGCTTCTGACCCCCGCTCTTTTTTCCCTGACCAGCGTTCCCCCGCCCACCACGGTTA
Organism: archaeon; assembly: GCA_014729335.1. Lineage (GTDB taxonomy): Archaea > Nanobdellota > Nanobdellia > WJKC01 > WJKC01 > WJKC01. The sequence continues at coordinate 4,331 of WJKC01000014.1, forward strand.
CCTGCGCCCCGGCGCCTAAGCCCTGAGTGCATCTCGTGACCGCGTTTCTTACGGGTCTTTTTTCGTTTCCTAATCATAAGAAGATAAGAACTCTAAAGGCTTTTTAAGATTTACTCCTTTAACAGCATCTTTATTTTATTATTTAAGTACTTGTTGAACTCCTTGTTACTGCCTTTATTAACTTTGCAGAACTCTTTAATAAAAACGTAATTAACAATCTTATCAATACTATCTGTCCTGCACTCAGACTTCTTATTTATCCTTTGTCTTAATAGGAAGTACCTTGGTTTTTCAAATAATCTGTGCTGTATCTTTCTCAGACAGTTTGATAACCCCAGGTAGATAAATGATTCTAGTTTTTCCTCCAGAACACTGGTTTCTAATTTTTCAACCTTTTCATAATTTATGAGGTTATTATTTATGTCAATCACTAATGATTCCTTATCAGCTCCTATTGAGGTCAGGTATTCACCTAAGCTGTTATAGAATCCTTTAATATCATCTTTGTTAAAAAAGCTTATAATCCTTTTTTTAAAAACTTCCCAGCATTTATTCACGTATTCTTCAAAAGTACCTAGTTTAATACCTGAGGTTTTAATAAAAGCCTTATATGAATTATCTAATAGTTCACCAAGCTCCTGGTTCATTAGTTTATAAAATCCGAGCCCGGTTTATTTAAGGCTTTCTAAATCATCTTTTTTAGCAGTTTATTAATATCTTTTCCCCGTGGTCCTAGTGCTCCGCGAGGGTACTCCAGTTTAACTGTGCCTTTATCCCAGCCCTTCTTAGGAGGGCTTAGCCTGAACACTGGTTTAATATCATAATCAGCCAGTGTCTTCTTGCCTGACATTAAGGTCTTAATCATTGAGTCCAGCTTCTTATTAGTTAATTTAATCTTTTTGTTGCCTGGCTGCCTGCCCCTCTTAGTGATTAGTTTCTTTAAGGTGTCCTTATCAATCTCGCCCCAGGTAATCATGTGCCTCACCTTCTTAATCATTCCATTATTAGCAGGGTTGTCAGGTAGTATAACGCAGTGATGTTTTTTATTAAGCCTTAACTTCCTTAGAGTATCATTGAATTTATGCTTGGTTTTGAAACCGCCCTTCACTCTAACCACGGCAATCACTTGCTCATCACCCTAGTGGTTGATAACTTCTTAAGAGCGTCCATTAGAGCGTTAATTAGGTTGATGGTGGTGTTTGTTGCTCCTTTAGTTTGACTCCAGATATCCTTGATGCCTGCTAACCGCAGCACTTTCTGGCACTCCTCGTGGACGCATAAACCAACACCTTTAGGCGCTGGTATTAGTTTAAGCCTGACACTGCCGCTTTTACCTTCAATAGAGAATGGGATGCTGTGCTCCCCGCCGCACCCGCACTCCCAGCTGCCGCACCCAACCTTTATCTTAATCAGGTTCTTCTTGGCATCACGGAAAGCCTTCTCACGGCTGGGAACAGTCTCGCCGCTCCTGCCTGATCCTATGCCGACCACTCCTTTCTTGTTTCCAACCACTGCCATAGCCCTGAAAGTAAGCTTGGTGCCGTCCTCGGTCTTCTTTTGGGTCTGCTTAAAAGCTCTTTTCTGACCCCTGCCGAACTTGCCTTTGCCCCTGCCAATCAGTATCAAGTCGCTCTCAAGGTCAGGTATTAGGGTGTCAATGATTTCTTCTTCCTTAATGGTTAAGCCCTTGTCAAATATATCATTAATATCCTTAATCTTACCTGCCTTAACCAGTCTGCCTAGCCTGGTCTTAGGAATCCAGTTGCTGATGTCATTATTTCTTCTCATTTAATATCACTTTTTATTTTTTTAACGTATTTATCTAGTGATGACTTATTTAATAATTTATCATCAGGCAGCACTTCCTTGCTGTGAGGGACTTTGACACCTGCTTCAATAAATCCTTTAAGACAAGCGTAAATCCTTGAGTTCTTAATTGAAGTTTTTAAACCTGAGTCAAGAACAGCTTTTTTAACGCCTTTTTTTAAGGCTTTCAGCCCTGTGATGAACCCACTGAGGTAAGCTGACTGAAGATTCTTGCCTCCTTTAAAACCGTAATCAATTAGTTTTTTTGAGTTAAAAGTGGTTAGTGTAACATCACCGTCCGGCTCGTACTTGATTACTTGACAATTAAGGTACTTGTTGGAGATTCTCACCACTAGTCTTGGCTTGCCAGAGATTACTAGTTTTAGTCTTTTTTTATAATTAGTCAGTTTCTTCCGACGCCTTTTATAGGGTATTCGCCGGGTCATTTTTCATCCCTTCCAGTCATTTTTGAAGCATATAATTTTAAGTGACGCCTGCTCCTGAAGAACCCTGCCTTTGTTAATCGGTAAAGCTTCCTGAATTGAGTGTTGTTGATTTTCTCCTTTTTTTTAAGCATTTGAAGTAATGCTCGCTGAGGTCTTATCTTATTTATCCAAGCCCTCTTTTTAGGCGTGCGGGCATTCTTTCTTCCTTTTCGTTTGCCCTGGCCCTTGCGCCTGCCTTTTTTTCGTTGTTCATGATTCTTCCTAGCCCTGGCTCTGGAGACGCCTTTTTTAGGCTTTGCTTTTATAGCCCCCTTCTTGATTAAGACCCTGATATCCTCTCTGGTAATAGCTTCCTGCACTTCCTCCAGCATCTCTTCATTGAAGACTATTTTATTCTTGCCTGTTTTTAATAATTCACTGGCTAGTCTCCGCTGCATTTTTAAACTCTTCATTTATTACCACCCGTTTTCTTTGCTTTCTTTGTTGTCTTTTTTGCCGTTTTCTTTGCTTTCTTCTTAACCACTACCTTCTTTGCCTTATCAGCTTTTTTCTTTTTCTCAACTGCTGCTTTCTCCTTCTTTTTCCGTTCTTTAACTCTTTCTTCAAATGTCTTGGTTAAATCCTTGATTTTGCTCTTAATATCCTTATGATTAGTTATCTTAATTCCCTGCTTAAGGCATTTTTCAAGCATTAATAACTTCTTCTTACGGCCAATAGTGCTTGAAAGCGTTACCTCGTCGCCTTTATTATAATTATTTAATTCTTTTAAGTTATGAACTATCACTTCCTTCTCCCTGAGCTTCTCAGGCTTCTTGTAACCAATGCTGGGCATTTTATGCATGCCCCGCCTCTTCTCCTGAAGTTTAGAGTGATGGCCCTTTGGCTTGCGCCACTTCTTCTTGATACGCTTCTTAAAATTACCCTGCTGCCTTAAGAATTTCATAAACCCTCCTTTCCAGGCTTCTTTATTAACCAGATACCATCCTGGAACACTCTTCTATCCTTATTCTTAATCCTGGTTGTTAATTCAATATTAGCAGCTGTCTGCCCAACTGCTTCCTTGTTAATGCCGTTAACTATTACCTCGCTGCCTTTAACCTCAACCTTGCAACCAGGCATTGCCTTTGTCTTACGAGGAACTTTCTCGCCAGCAAAGTTCTCAATTAATATATCACTCCCCTGTACTTTAACACTAACCGGGAAGTGAGCGTAACAAATCCTTAAACGAGCCTCATAGCCCTGCTGGACCCCCTTGATTAAGTTATTAACATGAGCCTTGAAAGTATTCATCAACGCTTTACCGCGCCTGTTGTCCTTTAATGACTTAATAATGACCTCATCACCCTTAACCTCAACTCTTGCAAAGTTGCTTTTAAGCTTCTTGCTGGTTGAACCCTTAGGCCCCTCAACCATGACCACGTGGTCATCCACTCTTGCTTTAACACCATCAGGCAGCTTAATAATTGATTCCATATAATATTTTAATAGCAGAAAGCTATTAACGCGCCTCCAATTCTTTGTTTCTTAGCCTCGTAATGAGTCATTAAACCCTTAGGTGTTGATAAAATAATTATCCCAAAATCAGACGCCGGCAGGTAAACCCTTTCAAAACTCTCAATCTGGTCAACCGAGCAAGGATACCTTGGTCTTATTGAACTAATCTTATTAATCTTATTTATCAACTTAATAGTCAGCAACCCGCCCCTGCCGTCATCCTTATAATCATAATCACCAATATAGCCTTTTTCCTTAATTATCCTGATAACCTCCAGTAATAATTTTGACACTCTTCTAATAGTCACTTCTTTTTTATTCACTCTTTCCGCGTTCATGACGCTGCTTAAAGCGTCGCTAATTAAATCTCCCATTTTATCATTCACCTATACTTTTTGAAACCTAACTCCGATGCTTTTTCCCTGAAGCACTGCCTGCATAAGTGCAGCCCGTACTTGCTGATATGAGCTCCTCGTCTTAAACAAATAGTGCATCTGCGGCTCCGACCCGCAATACTCCTCTTTTTAGGGAAGTTATGCTTTTTGAACTTTGCAGCCTTAACCTTCTTATGCTTAATCTGTTTATACTGCTTCTTAGGCGTCTTTGCAGTCATTTAACAATCACCCCGTAGTTATCCTTCATGAATTTAATACTCTCATCAACCGTGATCATGTGGTTTTTACCAACTCTTGATTTCTTTATTTTACGCTTAGAAACGCGGTAACCCGGTCTTTGAAGAACCACTGACACGTCCAAGCCCATGATTCCTAATTCAGGGTCATAGTCTAGACCGGGTATTAATAAGTACTCCTCAATACCAAAGCTAACACCGCTGTTAGTGAATGATTTTTTATTAATAACGTTCTCGTTTGCTTCAAGCAACCGTCTAAGCAGTTTACTAATATCATCCCTGATAGTTACCTTGACGCCAATAGGCAGGCCCGGCCTGACACCAAGTCCCGGTTCTTTCTTCTTGCCCTTGGTTATTACAGGTGTATGACCAGTTAATAACTTAAGCAGCTTCTTAGCTTTCTTTAACTTATCACCCGGCTCGCCCACGCCAATGTTAAGACATATCTTCTTGATACTAATCTCACGCATCTTATTCATGAAGCTTCAACTCCTCTTTCTTCTCGCCAATAACGTATAAGTAATCACTTATTGTCCGGTGCTCTTGTTTATTAATAGAGACCACGACATTCTTCTCCTCAATCTTATCCAGCAAGCCAATCTTATTAACTGATTTGCCGCCGACAATATAGACCATTGATTTTTCATTAAAAGGCAAGTGCTTCACCACCTTCTGGTCAGGGACGCTGATTAATAATGAGTCATTAGTTTTGTAACCCTTGCCTGTTGATAGTTTAACACTTATTGTGCGGCCGTCATTAGTGGTTAATTGATAATCCTTTGACCGTCTAATCTTGTTATTTATCTTAACAATCTTTAAACCAGCCTCTTTTTTAGAGCACTTAATGCACTGATGCCTTCCATTATCATCATAAATCACCCGGTAATGCCTTTTTAATGAAGGTATTGAGATTACATCCAGGAATCCTATTGGGAACCGAGGGTCCTTCCTCACCCTTCCATCAACCATTACCTTGCCTTGATTAAGAATCTGCCTTGCCTCTCTATTAGTCCTGACAAGCCCGATAATATCTCTTAATAAGACGCTTAGTGGTATTGCATCCTTATTATGAGGTCCTGAGTTAACCCTGGTAACCCACTTCTTAACTTTTCGTTTAATATTATATGTTCTAGGCGCGCTTATACGCTTCTGAGTGCTCATTTGCTTTCACCTCTTAATCTCTTCACGTCATTTAGATTAAGTGAGGTAATCATCAAGTTTGAGGCATCAACACCTATCTTAACCTTGCTTCCATCCTTTTTCTCACGATAAACACTGTCAATAAAAACTTTATAACTGCTGCGCTTAACCTCTTCAACCTTGCCTTTAGAGCCCTTAAACGAGCCTCTAAGCACAATAACCTCGTCATCCTTCCTAACTGGAACTGATTTCTTTTTATGCTTCTTCCTTAAATCAGAACTAAGCCTGGAACTCATCATTATGCGCCTAGTGTGAATAGGCGCCTTCCTGCGGTATGCTCGCTGCTTGCTAGGATTCTTTGACTTAATCATACAACCACCTTGGCTGTTTTGCCAACTTTAATGAACCGCTCAATAACCTCTTTGGCTACCGGCTCCTTGATAATTGTTCCCTGAGGCTCTCCTTCATCAACGTTTTTTAAAACAATGCCGGCGTTCTGATAAAACCTGATAGTAGTACCTTCGGCCCGCCTAAAAGAGCCCTTCTGCTGGACAATTAATACCGGCACTATTTTATGCTTCATCTCAGGCTTGCCTGATAATACTGAGCAAATAACAATGTCGCCTATACCCGCTCTAGGGAATCGGTTCTTAACTCCTCCGTAATGCTTGACAGCGATAATCCTGGCCTTGCTAACACCGCTGTTGTCAATGATTCTCAGGACGGTTCCTAGTTGAAGCTTCTTTGACATGCGGCAGCTAACAGCTTTCATTCATCACTCACCACTTTTAGCACAACGAATTTCTTGGTCTTGCTTAATGGTCTGCACTCAGTGATTAAAACCCTGTCACCAGCTTTGGCATTAACGCAGCCAGGGTTATGAGCGTTAACCTTGCTCTTCTCAATCATGTACCTGTTATACTTAGGTATCTTAACAATCCGCTTCCAGACAACGCTGACTGTCCGCTGCATCTTATCACTCTTAACAACTCCTTCAAAAGACCTGCCTCTAACACTAAGCGTTCCATGAAAAGGGCAGTTAACATCACTGCACTCTTTTTCCGGAGCTTCTACCTCGTGTGTCCCTATTTTTATTACCATCTGCTTTTCACTTTATCCTTTTTTTTTAAACGTTCTTCTGGCCTGCCAATTAACTCCTCGCCGTCTATTATGGCAGTGTTAATCCTTAATTTCACTTCCTTTTTTAATACTTTCTTTATTTTATCCTCTGTTTCTATAGTGAGCGTGTTCTTTGTTTCATCAATTATTCTTCCTTTAATTCCTTTGAGAGCTTTGTTAGCAGCACTAACAATCTTAACTTTTTTCCCGATTAAGTTTAGTTTTTTTACCTGCATAACCTTCCACCTTGTACCCTTTTTTTTGCAAGAAGCGTTTCACTTTATTAACATGACTTCCCTGCAGTTCTATTACTTGTTCTTCTTTATCAAACGTTCCTCCGCAAGCAAGTTCTCTTTTTAAGCTTCTTATTAATTCCTTGGTCTCATTATCTCCTAGCTCCTCAAAGTTGATGCCTTTAATCAGAGTCACCGGCTTCCCGTAACGTCTCTTAGTTGTTGAAACCTTAACCTCCTGCCCTTCCATTACTATCTGCGAGCAGGTGCATAACTCTTTAGGCAGGCCGCACTTTGGGCAAACATTCATTTTTATTTTTTATTACCTCTCATTTTTTTTATTGTAAGCATCCGGGCAATCGTTCTCTTAATTTCTTTAACCTTACCAGGATTATCAGGAGCAACTCCGCTAGCGCTCTTAGCACGCGCGTTCATTAACTCTTTTCTTAATTCAATAATCTTCTCATTAATCTTATCCAAGCTCATTTCTTTTAACTCACTCTTTTTGATTATCATTCTTCTCAGCCTCCTTTACGAGTTTGAAAGTATCAGGGTTAGGAGTGCCTGGTTTCAATAATCTTACTTTAACGCCGACTGAGCCCTGATTCCACCTTATCTCCTTGAAACCTTTATCAACCAGGTGGTCAGCCACGTAGCCATTCTTTGGCAGCCTGCCTGACTTGAACCTCCAGGTATTATGACGCTTGCCTGGAATCCTGCCTGATATGATGATTTCTGCTCCAACAGCGCCTGAATTAACCATTGATTGAAGCGACCGGTAACCAATCGCCTTAAACCTTGACTTGCCGAAACGCTCAATTTGATAAGCCACTCTCTCCGCCACTATCTGAGCGTCAAGTTCAGGAGTTACTATCTCTTCAATCTCGATTTGAGGGCTTTCCAGATCAAACTTTTCTTCTAACTCAGCTGTAACCTTCTTGATATTGCTGCCGCCCTTGCCAACAATCAAGCCGGGCTTGCTTGAATAAATAGTTATTTTGAAACCCAGAGGGGTCTTATCAACATTAATCTTGCTTAAACCAACGTTATCCAGTAATCTAACTAGGAACCGTTTAATCTTATAGTCACGAACCTTGTTCTCTAAGAATTTTCTCTCAATCACTCGCCATCCTCCTCCTTCTCAGCTAGTACGACCTTAATACTGGTTGACTTCATGCTGCCAGTGTAACTGCCCTTGCGGGTCCTGACTCTCCGGCGCTTGCTGATATCCATCATGACAACCCCTTCTTTTACTACCAGCTTCTCTTCCTGCAAGCCCTTGTTAAGGGCGTTGTTCTTAGCGCTCTTAATAGTGTTAATAATGGCTTTTGAAGCCTTCTCAGGGTACCTGCCCGGCCCAATGCCCGGCCGGTGGCCTATCTTCTTGTTAAAACTCTTAAAAGGAACAGCTATTTTATGACTAATAACCCTGTTAAGTTGATTAACCGCCTTATCAACCTTCATTCCTTTAATGAACTTGAAAACCTCTCGGGCGTGCTTGTGACTAATACTAAGATTCTTCCCTGTTGCCTCTGCAATGTGATAATCAGTCATTTTTTATTTCACCGGTGTAAATTTACTGCTCCTGCTCGCGCCGACACCAGGGCTAGAGTGCTTAACCATCTTGCGGGTCGGAGCGTACTCTCCAACATAGTGCCCAATCATTGGCTCGCTAATAACCACTTTCTTGAAAGTGTTGCCGTTATGAACGTGAACTGTTAAACCAACCATTTTAGGAGTTATCACCAGGCTTCTTAGGTGGGTTTTTATGGTGGTTTCCTGCTGGTCCTTTTCCAACTCCTTAACCGCGTCTTCAATCTTATCAAATAAGGCGGCGTTGTTCTTAACCTGGCCCCGCTTAAGCGTTCTCCGCTGCCGGGCAGGCAGTAACTTCATGAATTCATCAGGGCTCATGCTTTTTAATTCATCCAGCCCCAAGCCTTTATAATTAAACTTAGCCATGACTTACTTCATCCTCCGAAGGGGCTCCGCCCCTCTTGACACCCTTTGAGTAATTAAGTTAATCATAACTACTTCTTCCTCCTCTTGCCCCCGCGTCCAGTCCTCTTAGCTGCGAAGCTGCCAACCTTGGCGCCTGGTGGCGCGTGCCTGCTGACTGTCCTGCTCTTACGCTTACGATGCTGCTTACCGCCATGCGGGTGCTCTGACGCCTGCTTTGAAGTGCCGCTGACAACAGGCCACTTAAGACCTTTAGCCTTTCTTTTATGAAAGTTCTTACCAGCCTTGACCAGGGGTTTATTCTTATGACCGCTGCCAGCTATGACGCCGACAGTCGCCCTGCAGTTACTATTTAAACTCTTAACAGCTTTTGAATTCAACTTAACCATTACTTGATTATTATCATGACTAACAATCTTAGCCCTGCCCCCGGCACTCCTGACTAGTTTCCCGCCGTCGCCAGGGGTTAACTCAATATTAGAGATTACCGTCCCGTCAGGAATACTCTTTAACGGCAGGTTATTGCCCGGCTTAACCTCAGCGCTGACACCTGCTTCTACCTGCTGGCCTTTCATTACCCCAAGGGGCGCTGGCAGGGCAACTGTTTGCTCATTAAATCTTACTATCATTAACGGGGCGCTCCTGGCAGGGTCATGGACCAGGTCAAGCACCTCTCCTTTACACTGATTGTTCTTCTCAGCCTCGTCATAAGTCTTATAGGAGCTGACAGCTTTAAAGCGGTGGCTGACCGCGCGGTAGGTGGTTGAACCCTTACCTCTTCGTCGCTGCTTAACTCTTCGTGGCATCTTATATCATCCCCAGCTCGGCTCCAATGTCAAGAGCGATGTCATCACTGCTTAACTTGACAAAAGCCTTTTTTTCATTACTAGGTGTGTTAAGGGTGTTAACCTTAACTACTTTAACATTGAATAAGTCCTCAACTGCCTTTTTTATCTTTTGCTTATTAGCGTTGCGATTAACAATCAGTGTTAGCTTATTATCGCTTTCCATTAACCTGACTGACTTTTCACTAGTAACTGGTCTAAGAATAATCTCTTTCATAAATATAAGCCCTCTTTCATCTTCTTTATCGCGTCCTCAGTCCATACAGTGCTTCTTCCAGGAACAGCTCCTGGAGCCAGTTTTTTAACATTTAACTCATTAACTAGGGAAACTTCAACTCCTGGGATGTTTTTACCGCTGTTGCTTAACCCGCACTTCTTAGAAACAATTAATAAAGCATTCTTTGAGTAAGTTCTGCCCCTGCCCCTTAAACGAGCCTTGCCTTTCTTTAACCTCTTTTTAGACTTGACTTCCAAGCCGTTATCCTTTAATGCCTTAATCACCTTGCTAGTCTTATCAAGGCTTTCTAACTTGTTTTCGATAATCATGATTTTACTGCCGCTTATAGCACTCCTAATGGCTTTCCGCCTCTCCTTCTTGTTAATCTTCTCCTCATGAGACTTGGCGCTTTTAGGCGGGTGAGCTTTACGACCTCCTTTTGTAAAAGGGGCCTGTGTCCCAATGAACGTGAACTGCCTGCCTTTTCTCCGATGAGTTTTCTTCGGTGTCCGGCTTCTGCCAATACCCATGCCAGCTTTATAGGACCTTCTTCTTTTCTTTAAATCAACCGCGTGCCTCATACCAGCGCTTGGTGAAACGCCTTTTGACTGTGACTCACGAGTTCTTAACGCGTTATAAGCTCTTTTAATCAAGTCCTTTCTAACAGGCTCCTGGAACTGCTCTGGCAGGCTGATGTTTTTTACTTTCTTCCCGCTTAAAGAATTAACATTCATTTCCTTCCTCCCTGATTGCTCTCTAGGCTTAAGTATTTTATCTGAGGAGCAACTTTTGGCAAGCGCTTATTGCCCCTGATTGCTTTCCTTAGGATAACCATTCGTTTTTTTGAGCCGACAACACTTCCTTTAATTATTAAGTAATCACCTTTGACTTGACCATAACCTTTAAGACCGCCTTTAACACTTATTTCTTCAGGCTTGTCAGATATTTTAAGAACCCATTTGTTGTACTCAACTCTTGACTGGTAGCCCATCTGGCCGAACTGAGGCACCTGCCAGGCGACTTTTCGAGGGCACATAGGCGCCAGTGAGCCAGCCGCCCTCTTGGTTTTCTCGCTCTTATGCTGCCTGATGGTGACGCCGTGTCGTTTAACACTTCCCTGCGTCCCTTTACCCTTGGTCACGCCGTTAGTGTCTACCTGGGCTCCTTCTTTCAGCACGTCGCTTATCTTAACTTCTTTTTCATAAACGCTCTGAGCGTACTCTTTCTTTTCCTCTAAACTACCGCCTAAACCCATTTCAAATACTTCTGGCGTCTTCTTGAGCTTGATTAAGTGCGGCTGTGTTTGAATAATTAATCTGATATCATCGTAGTCCTTATAGTCGGTGAATTTTTTAACATCCTTTTTTTTAGAAGTGGTTGTTTTTCTTTTCAAGTGCTTGTCAGGTTTGTTAGTGATTAACTCGCCAACAGCTTTTTTACCATAAGGTGTGTCTTTATAGAAGCGTACGCCTATAACCTTTATGGGGGGTGTTTCTAGGATTGTTACTGGGGTGAAAACTTTTTTCCCTTTGGTCGGGCTGTTCTTACGATTATCAATAATCATTGCATGAGTCATGCCTGCTTTATAAGCAGCGAACCCAGCGCACCCTTTTTCAGAGTGCTCTTTCCAGTTAACACTAGGGTATTGACGATTAGCCCTGACTCTAGGCCAGAATCCTAATGAACTCCTGTGAGGCCTATGCACGTAGCCTACCTTATGTCCCATAGTCAAATGTGAAAACTAAAAGGCTTTTTAAAGGTTTTCATAGAGGAAAATCAATTTTCTTTACAAACGTGCCTGAGACTGCCGTCGCGGTTTTTAGGATAGTATCTTTGGAACCTCTTGCACTTATTATTAGTGCATGGGTGTAACTCCTGCATCCTGATGGTCCCGAGGGTTAGTTCACCCTCAACTACTTCACTCCCGTTATTTATCTGTACTCTTGAGCTTGGGGCTGGCAGGTCAACATAGCTGTAATATGGTTCAGGTTTTATAGAGTAATCACCCTGCTTGTAGGGTGACGGTTGACTAGGGTCTCTTAACACTCCCTTCTTAACTGCCCCGCCAGTCCTGAACCTGCTTTTACGATACCTTTTCATCATTGTATGCTGTCCTAGTATCATTTGGACCAGTAGTTCAGGTGTTATTATTAAATCCCAGAAATTGTCAAGCACGTGGTAGGCTACCTCGTTACCGTTTAACCCCTCAACATAGTATAGGTATTGCTGTAAGCCGTGAACGTACTGCCCAATCCTGTAATCCAAGTCCTCTGCTAACCCGTAAAAAGTGACTGGTTTAATAACATCTCCGGGCCCGTAAAGAGTTGAGTTAGGGATTTCATCAGGCAGTTTAAGGTAATCCATGTTATCCTTGTTAGCGCCGTTTTTTGGCACCCTGATAACCAAGTCCTTGGTGAAGTTGCCCTGTGATTTGCCAAAAGCGTTGCCTTTTATTAACGCGATGTCAGCTGCTTCCTCGTGCTTTGTTTTCTCTTTATAGTTATGAAATTCTTCCTGTACGTTAACTCTTTCTGACTTAACTGGTGAGTCACTATCTTTTTCGATGTTAGTTAGGAATACTACTCGCCCGTTAACAAATAAGCCTGTTTGTTTATTACTAATAGTGTATACTGCCTGCTCTTTTGTTTTAACCCATCTCTTCTTATTGTCATCCCATTCCCGTTTATAACCAGCCCCCTTGATTACGAACTTGCCAGCGTTATTAATGTACTCTCCTGATACTATCTGAGTGTTGAATAAGAAGGGCTCGCTGGGGCTTGGTCCTTTAACTCTTTTTGAGTTAGCAATCCTGGCTTCAAGGTCAGTTACCTCACTGCCTTCAGCGTCAAAAGCTATTAGGTGGTTTAAGAAGTAGCTGGTGTTGTAAACAAATCCCAGCGCCTTGCTCGCACTCATCGCCCCGACTGATTGTTTAATATGAGGCGCTTGTATTATTAACCCGTGGTCAAGCGCTCTGTAAGGCTTGCAGAAATTATTTATCCCTTCACTAAAGGGTCCCTGCAGCCAGCCGTTTTTTGTCCGCCTGCCAATAAAATCATAACTAAAACCGTCAGCAATCAAGTACCTATGAGTTGTTGCCTTGGATAAGGGTTTGGCATTAAGTCTTAGTTTTGGCAGCTCCCCTTCCTTGTAAGGACCTGTGTATAGCTTGTTTGCCACTCCCAGCCTGTGAAGGTACTTGTTAACCGAGCCGTTTATGGCGAGCAAGTTGTCAAGCGCTTCTTGTCCGTAACGCTGTTTATAGTGCTCCTGCATTAAATCCTCACGGTCTTCTAATAATTCGTTGAACGGAATGTTCTTTATGTACGGTTTAATATTAATCATTGAGTATTAGGGGTTATTATTCATTTATAAATCTTATTTTAACTGCTTCCAGGTGCACTTCTTTACTGGTTTATGTCTTAAACGTTTATAAACTGGTGATCTTAGTTCTTTCTCTTTTGTTAGTTCAAGATAGTCAACCTCGCAGACCTCTTTTGGCTTCACGTACTGGACTTTTTCTTTCATCTTGGTTTTAAGCGGTGATAATTTCTTTATTATGTACTTTTTGGACTCAGCATCCCAGCCAGTCTTTACTGTCCCAACTTTTACTAATTCCTTGCCTTTATACAAGCCGATTATTAATGAGTCAAAAGTCTTGCCAGGACCCTTCTCAGGCGTGTAACCCATGATTACCGCGTCAACGCTCTTGTTATTTTTTATTTTAAGCCAGTCCTTGCTCCGCTCACCCGGCAGGTAGTAACTGCCTTTTTTCTTAGCCATTACACCTTCCATCTTGCTCTTTTTAACTAAGTCCCATAGTTTAGAGCCTTCCTCCGTGAACATTATCCTCTCAGCGTGCCTGCCCTCTTTTATTAATTGTTTTAGTTTTTTCTTCCGCTCCTCTATTTTCTGGCTCATTAATTCTTTATTATTCAGTATTATTACATCAAACGCTACCAGGGTTGCTGGTATTGCATGAGCCCTCATGTCAATCTCGTTCTTGCTCATTGCCTGGTCACGCCTCATTAATAAACGGTGGTCAGGGAGACCTCGTTCATTATAACAGATTATTTCACTGTCAAGTATGAAGTTATCAGAGTATTTTTCAAAAGCCCTCTTTATCAAGGGGTATAAGTATGAGAAGTCCTGTCCTAATCGGTTGAACATGTAAACTCGTCTTCCTCGTTTTACTAGGACGCAGCGGGTGCCGTCAAGCTTTGGCTCAAATAGGTAATTATTATTTTCCAGTAAGCTTATTTTACCTGTTTCCGCCAGCATTGGTTCATATTTCATGATTAGTATTATTAGGTAGGATTATCTTATAAGCGTTAAGGCTTTTGCAGCCATTGATGGTTTTCAGGTATTTGTTCCTCGTTATTCTTATACCTTAATGCTTCATAAACTCGGTTTATTAGTTTATTAAAGTGTTCTGAGTAATAAATTGACTCTATCATTTTTCCCTCACTAACTCGCTGGTAACCTCTTTTAATAATCATCTTCAATGGTTTTAGCTGGCTGCTGAGAATTCTTTCAAGACTGCCAAGCTTCTTATAAGTTAAACTATGCTCTAGGTGAGCCTTTTCTTTTTCATCAGGTTCAAAATCCATCATTATCCTAAGCAAGGGTTTACTAATCAGGATGAACTCTATTGACTCAATAGTGTTCTCTTCGTACCCTGAGCTGATGAATTCATTAAAACCCTGGTTTATATAACTTGATATTTTTTTGCCAAACTCTTTAACAAAACTCATTAAATTAAACTCCTAGTTAGTTACTTAAATAATTAACTAATCAATTAAGTTATGATTGAGTATTATGATAAATTAAGTCAGGGCTATGACGAGCTCTATGGAGCTGAGCAGCGAGAGAAATATGAATTCCTTAAAGACTGGCTTTCCTCTCTTAAGGGCTCTATCCTTGATGTCGGCTCAGGCACTGGGATTATTAACGAGTTCATTAAGCCCGACGTATTAACTGATTCCTCGCTTGGCATGCTCTCAAGGGCTGAAGGGACAAGGGTTGTGTGCGACGCCCGGTTCCTGCCATTCAAGGATAAATCCTTTGATAATATAACGTGCTTCACCGTGCTGCAGGACATTATTGATAAAAAAAGGGTTGTTAAGGAGTTAGAGAGGGTTTGCAGTGATAAGTTAATAATCACTATTCTTAAGAAGCTTAAGTCCCGTGAGGAGCTGGAATTACTTTTTAATGATTTTAAGATTGCTGATTTTAAGGAACAGGCTAAGGATTATTGTTTTCTGCTAAAAGTATTAAAATAGTTTTGATGTAAAATTATTAATGAAGATTACTATCTGCGGGAGCATTGTTTTTATTGATGAGATGCTTGCTGCCAAACAGGAGCTTGAAGCCTTGGGCCACGAGGTTAAGATGCCGCCTACAGAGATTATTGACGGCGACGGCGAGCCGCTTGATGTTAAGACTTATTACCAGCTACGTAAGGAGGGGGTTAATAACCCTAGTGCCTGGCTATGGGATAAGAAGCGAGACTTAATTCTTAACCACTTTGGCAAGATTGAATGGTGCGACGCGGTCTTAGTGCTTAACCATGACAAGAACGGCGTTGCCGGCTATGTTGGTGCTAACACGCTTATGGAGATGGGCTTGGCATTATACTTAGGCAAGAGGATTTACATGATAAAAGACATTCCTGAATTATCCTATAAAGAGGAAATCCTGGGCATGAAGCCAATAATAATCAGTGAATTAAAGGACATACACTAACCAACACCTTTTTTAAGTTATTAATTAATTCATTCTGCTATGAAAATCAGTGAAGTTAAAGTTAAGTCAATTATCACAAAGTCTAGAATTCCTGGAGTTGATTATGTTATTAACCCTTATACTGGCTGCGCTCACGGCTGCAAGTACTGTTATGCTACTTTTATGAAGCGGTTCACTAATCATCCTGAGCCCTGGGGCTCTTTTGTTGATGTTAAGATTAATGCACCTGAATTAATGAAGGGTTTAATTAAGCTTAAAGGCAAGTCTGTTACTTTATCCTCTGTTACTGATCCTTACCAGCTGCTTGAGAAGAAGTACAAAATCACTAGACAAATACTTGAGAAATTAATTACTGTTCAACCAAATCTTAGCATCCTAACTAAATCCTCTTTAATCATGCGTGACCTTGACTTGCTTAAGCAATTCAAGCACCTTGAAGTATGGTTTTCCTTATCAATCACTGATAAGAGTGTTAGAAAGGAGCTTGAGCCCCGGGCTTCAAGTATTGCTGATAGAATCAAAGCACTTAAAGAACTGCATGAGGCAGGTATCAGGACAGTGGTGTTCATCGCCCCTATTCATCTTAGAAGTGATTGGAAAGGGGTTATAAGGATGACTAAGGATTATGTTGATAAATACGTTTTTGACCGTTTGAATTATCATGAAACAAGCATTGACTGGTTAAAGATTCGTCAGGAAATAAATGATTATTGTGATGATAATAATCTTAAACACTTTATTATTTTCTGAACCAAAGGGTTTTTAAGGAATCCATAGTTAGCCCTTTTAATGGCAATAAAGACAGGTGATAAAGTTAAGTTGGAGTACGAGGGCACTTTTGATGACGGAACTGTTTTTGACTCATCAACCCACGGCGACCACTCACACCCAATAGAATTTGAGGTTGGGGCTGGCCAGGTCATTCAGGGCTTGGATAAGGAAGTGGTTGGCATGAAAAAGGGTGAGGAGAAAGAGATTAAGGTTCAGCCCTCTGAGGCTTATGGCAAGCCTAAATCAGAGTTAGTTAAGAAGCTGCCGCGGGAGCAGTTGCCTGAGAATGTTAAACAGGGAATGATCCTTGGATTAAAACTTCCTGATGGTAAGACTATTCCTGCACGGGTTGTTAAGCTAACTAGTAAAGAAGCGACCATTGACTTAAACCACCCATTAGCTGGCAAGGTATTGAATTTTAAGATTAAAGTAGTTAGTGTTAATTAATCTGTTTTCTCTACTTCGTCCAGGAAGTGAAGTAATTCCCTATTAACCATTTGCACGTCCGCACTGGTTAGTTTGTCCTGTTTCTTAGCTCTTAGTATCCGCTTCCAGTCAGCGATGAAGTCAATTAAGTGCTTGTTCTTCGCTTTCTTAGCAACTTTTTCATAATAAACCTCTAGTGGGTCGTCCCTCCCGGTCTTAATATTCTTGTCGCTTAAGGCTTTCCTTATTGTCTTGTTAATCATTGTCTCCATTTCTTCAATCTTGTCATTAATCTTCTCTTTCTTAATCTGCTCGAATAATTTGTCCATTCTGTTCTGGAACTCCTCTGCCCGCTTAAACTGTTTACCTAGTTCCTCAGGGCTTACCTGCTCTATCTTGCCGTGCTCTAAAGCCTTCCTGACTTGTATTACGTCTTCAAGCCATTTAGGGTATTTCTCTTCAAGTATCTTCTCTTCTTTGACAAACACGTCTCTCAGCATCTGCGGCGCCTCGCGGTAAGTCATTGGCATTACCCCGTACAGCATTAGAGCTGCCTGCGAAGGCATCAGCATTGCCTGGTAAAGTTTTTCTGAAACCGCCTGGTTAATCTCGTTGCCGACTAGTTTGATTAGCAGCCTGCCGCTCTTCATTGACTTATTAATTGCTTCAGGTGTTGGTGTTATCTTGCCGCTTTTAAGCAGCAACCGCCACGGCGCGAATAACCCCTTGTCAAATAACGGGACTCCGTCCCTGATTAGTGTGAATATTACTGGGCTGGCGTCCTTGATCCACTCCCAGACATGGCTTAGTAAGTATACCTGCACTGTCTCGAATTTAGGGTAGATTGCTCTTGCTTCCTTGTTAATCATCAGCATTAACCTGTTGCGAGCCTCGTCCCTGGTCATGTTCTTTAAGTCAGTGTCATCAACAATGACTGCCAGGTCAACGTCGCTTTCAGTTGTGGCTCTTCCCTGGGCTAGTGACCCGAATAAGACAACGCTCATGATGTACTTTTCAAACTTCTTGATAACTGCTAGTTTCAGGGTTTCAGCTGCTTTCATTGACTTGATGAACCCGTTATCGTAGTGAACGTCCCCTGTTATGATTGTGGCTAGCAAGCTGTGCTTGCCGTCATATAATGCCTGCCATAAGCCTGACAGCGGCAGTATTGATATCTTTTTTGAGAATGGTTTAAGCATTTTTGAAACCTTTTTTGGGTCAGCTAGGTCGTTAACAATTGCTATTTTCTCCTGCTTGCCCTCTTCTTTCTTAACTTTTAAGGTGACAACTGCCAGCAGGTAATTCTTCAGTTTCTTTTTTAATTTATCCACGATGTCTGTTTTCTTTTTTTTAGAAGATTTTTTCTTTTTTGCTGCCATGATTGAAGGGAAATAAGAACCTTATTTATAAATCTTTCTGATGTTACTACTCTCTAGTGAATTAATATTGTTGTTATCATTACTATGCCCATTATTATGCAGAACTTGCCGAAGTTCACTCTCCTAGCCACCCTGGTTAGCGCCTTGATTGATGCTAGTCCTACAACAAATGAGGTCATTAAGCCCCAGAACCCCTGCCACGTGACTGCTGGGCTGCTCATTAAACCAAGTCCTGCTTGGGCTATTAGTATTGCTGGAACGCTTAATATGAATGATAGTTTCAGGGCTGTTGAGCCTTTGAAACCCTTGAATAGTAATGTGCTGATTGTGGTGCCGCTCCGGCTGATGCCTGGTATTATGCTGAACCCCTGGGCCGCGCCTGTTATTAACGCGTCCTTATTGTCAGGTTTGGTTTTCAAGCCTTTTTTTTTCTTTAACTGCAGTAAGCCGGTTATTATTAATGCCCCGCCTATCAGGGTTATTATCCAAGCCCCTATTAGCGAGCTGATATTCCTGAGCGTGAAGTATAATGCCCCTCCTATAATGGTTGTTATAACAGTCACTATTATTGTGAATCTTAACAAGGTGCCTTCAAGTATCATCTCTTTAAACTCTTTTCTATAATATACTAGTGCTGCCAGCATTGTCCCTGCATGCAGGAACAGGGCGTAGTCTATTGCTATTGATGGGTTCTCGCCTAGTAGTGTTATTATTGCTACCAGCACTCCCTCGCTGCTCACTGGGAGCCACTCAAGCAGTCCCTGTAACGCGCCTAGTATTATCAGGGTTAAGATATTCATTAAATCTGTAGAAATTATTACTTCTTTTAAGCATTTGCAAAAGCAGCATCTAATCTGTGACAAGTGTTCAAGAACTTGTTAGTTGCTTCGCTTCTTGTCAAATCCTCATCTCTGAAACTGGTTTTCTCTCCAAAAACATGTTTGTTAATATAATCTATTCCATGACCAGTTCTTTTTATAAATAATTTTTTTGATACTGGTGTGTTAATCATGTTAAAATCTTGAAAAGTCATGCAGATATCTGCTTGTTTTTTTAATTCCTTATTATTCTCAGTGCTTGGCATTTCATAGATGTTATCAGGGTCGCCAAACAGTACTAGTCCTTTTTCCACAATTTTTCTAAACTCTTCTGGACAGAAAGTAGCGTTTTGATAATCAGTTAATGTAACATAGTTTAGGTTGTGTATTCCCACTGTTCCCTCTGTTTTACCTATTTTCTTTAATTCCATAAATTCTTGTTCATCAACTTTTCTTCCAAACTCGTCTCTGAAAACATTTGTTTTCAATCCTTTATTAATGTTATTTAAGAACACTCTTCCATTATATTTTGCGAAATCCTCAACTGATAGTTTTGGAAAAGCAATTCCATTAACACCGTACTCGTTAACTAGCAGCTCTCTTAAACCCTTAATTAATTGTGTTTGAGCAATTAAGTACTCTCCTGTTGGAATTCCTGGTTTCTTGAAAAAGAGCAAGTCAATATCATGATTTAATTCTTTTTCACCTGGCAGTAAAATGCTTCCAGCTAGTTCTGTTAAGATAACATTATTTTCAAGTAGTTTTTTAACTTCTTTTGACTGAAAGTAGTCATTGCATGTTCTGGTGCATTCATCCTTGGTTAAATAACGACACAACATATGTTACTACTTGCCAGTGAATACTTAAATACTTTTTGTGTGTAAATCTAAGACTTCATTTGCTTGTTTATCGCATTTTTGTATTCCTGGGTTATCTCTTTTCACGTGTTTATAGTGAACCTTTTCGAATTTTTTTTCCAATTCTTTTATATTTGAGTGCAGGTCCTTTAATTGAGGCTCTTTTACTTTCCAGTCGCCTTTTAACTGGTTCACCATTAAGTTGCTGTCACTGTAGCAAGTAATCTTGTTAGGGTTATACTTACGCGCTTCTTTTAACGCTTTAATCAACGCCCGGTACTCGGCTTGGTTGTTAGTGGCTACTCCGAGGTACTCTCCTCCTCGTTCCAGCTCTTTCTTACCATTTGTTATCAAGTAGCCGATAGCCGCGTTCCCAGGGTTGTTCCTGCTGGCTCCGTCAGTATAGATTACTAAGTCCATAGAATCTCTAAAGAATTATCCTTTAATAAATTACTTTTTTTTAAAATCATATGACCTTACGTATTGCTGGATTACTTCTTCAATTATATTATTGTTTCTTGGCTTAACTAAACTCTTTTCTTGACAAGGATGGTCATATGATTTAAAAGTATCAATTGCAGGGATTAAGTCGCTCTCTTTATTAATTGATACTGCTGCATTAACATACTCTCCTTTAATTATTTTAACAATTGAGCCATTATTCACTTCAGCATAGCGCTCTTCATTAGTCAAGTGAATCGTGAAATCTTCATATTCAAAGACTTTCTCTCCTTCAGTATTTATTGGATAGTTAGCTGCCATAAAAGCTAGTCCGGCAATCAGATGGTCAGAGTATTCTACTGGCACTTCACCTAACTGATTTAATGGCAATCCAGTTTCCTTTGAATATACAATCATGAAATTAAACATTGGATTAGTTAAACAACAATATTATCTTTATAAACTTAATTGAAGTGACAGTGAAGCATCCGTTCCTAGTGATAAGGAGGAGTTCTTCCCTTTTTTTTAAAGAAGCTCCCATCATCAGTTTGGGATGAAGAGGGGGCTGAGCCCTCTTTGCTGGGGACGAGATGCACTGCACTTCGTTCCTCGTGCAGGCACCGCTAACGCGGTTTGAACACATTGGGGGTTACTATGGAACGAAGAACGATTGTTCATTGGTATGTCTAAGGAGGGAGTATTCCCTTCCTAACGCTGGGGACGGGATTTGAACCCGCGCGGGCCGAAGCCCACAGGCTTTCCAGGCCTGCGCCTTAACCGCTTGGCTACCCCAGCTATTAATTATTTGATAGTAATCAAAACTTATTTAAGTATTGTTTAGGGTTCATAGTTGCATGTTAGGTGAGTTGGATTTGCAGTTATCAAATTACGTTGTTAAATTTGATGCTCTTAGTCTTGACTTACGCTTGACTGAGGTTAGGGAAATGCCTCAGGACGAGCTTGTTAGTCTGGTTAAGAGCGAGGTTGAGCCCTTACTTAAGAGCAATGCTGAGGCACTGCCTAAATTTAATGGTGATGTTAAGAGTTTTATTAATGATTTTATTAAACGGGAGGGGTTTGAGGATTTAATTCTTAATATCACTTTTTATGAAGTTGGTGTTGAGGTTAAATTCCCTGACTCTTATAAGGTGATGATTGTTCATTATGGCAAGTTATTTGAGGGCAGATTCCTTAATGGTGTTAAGTACTTTGACGACTTTTTACACATGTATCTCTAGATGAAGTCATCTTCTTCACGGTCTTCTTTTTTAATTTCAAAAGTCCATTCTTTCTTCTTCAGCTTGTTTTTTAAGTGCTTGGCATAATCAGCTATTGCATCCAGGCTGGCTCCTCCTACTTTTTTAACAACTGTCCCGACTGTTATTTTTGGCTTGCTAAACCGCTTGAATTTAGGGTTGCTTAGGTATAATAATAACGCCCCGAATATTATTAGGGTGCCGAACCCGAACGAGATGTTATGATAGGTTGAATATAGGAACCCGAACCCGCCTGTTAAGGCTATCCTCATGCCTAGTAAGTGGTATCCCAGCATGAAGCCCATTAATAGTATTATCAAGCTGTCCCAGTGGTACGGGAGGGCGTACTGCTTGCTGGCTATTAACCGGCTGATGCTCTGAGCTGTGAATATAGTGCTGATTACTATTAGGATTGTGTCAAATAGTATGAAACCGGTTAGTGACTCAGCCCTGACTAGTAAGTGATATAGTAGTGAGAAGTAGAAGAATGACAGGATGCCTGTCATGTTAGCGTCGTGGGTTAATGGCAGGAATATGTAGATTGTGTATAGTATCACTAAGCCGCAGAAAAAAGCTAGGAGGAAGGTCCATGAGAAATCAATTATTAGGGTGTAGATGAACCATCCGAGGCTGATTATTACTCCTATCTTTATCAGTAACCCGAAGGTTAGTGTGTGCGGCTTGTCACCCAGCCTTAAAACCCAGCCGGGCCATGAGACCATGAACTCCCTGATAGCCATCAGGGCTGATAAGTTAGTGGTTATTATCCATGAGTAGAAGCCCACGAACATGAATACTGTTTCAATCATACCTATAAACTCGGTTATCACGAAGCTCAGGCTGAACAGGATGCCTGTGAGCGTGATGAAGAATAAGTGCTCTATCTTTATTAGCTGTGTCTTAAGGCTTATTAAACCAGTTATCACCAGGGCCACGCAGACCACTAATTCAAGTCTTACCAGCATGTTTGAGACAGCAGTTACCTCCTCTACTCCCTGGATGAATGAGAAAACCGTTAGTATTACTGGTATAATCACTGCTATTGAGGTGTATAATAGGAACCGCTTATTGGTTAGTACTATTATCCCCCTGGTTAGAGTGTTTTTGATGAACTGGTATACTGCGTCCTCAAGGTATGACATTATTATATTAGTAAAGTTTCTGTGTTTATTTAGTTAATCTTTAATACTATTATTAACTAGTAATTAGTTAATGGTTAAGGTTACTAGGAAGGATGAGGAGTTGATTGACGAGTTTGCTAAGACCAAGACTGTTCGAGAAGTGGCGAGAGTTGTTCTTTCTTACCTGACTGTTGAGGAGATGGCTCAATTCGTGAGCACTTACCTGGTTTTTAAGAGCAAGGACTTGGAGGATAAAGTCCTCGGCTACTTTGTTAAGGACCAGTTCTTCCCACTGGTTAAGACTGGCTTGATGGCGCTTGGCGACTTGATACCTGACTTTGTGACTGACACCGAGTTCATGAAACTCTATGCTAAACTGCCTAAGAAGCTTGATTTTAAGAAAGATTAATAAAAAAGCGTTTTCTAAGAATTATTTATGGCAGATGATTTAAAGAAGAAGGTTGATTTCACCCGCGACACTATTGAGGAACTGGGCAGCCAGATTAAGGGTATGCTGGAAGGAGTGAAGGCTCATATTGATGATTACCGCTTCACAGTGACTAGTAAGAAATCTGGTATTGAAGTAGAAGTCTACCTTAAAGCCGAGTTTAACAAGAAGTCACAGAAAAAGAAGTAATTTTTTCTTTTTATTATATTTTTTTTAATAATTATCTCTTGCTAGCCTTCTTAGGGTTCTTGCCTTTAATCTTGTAACCGCCTATCTTCTTTCGCTTGCGCTTGGTGTGAATCTTGCTGCCATGCTTCTTTTTTATTCCGCGTCCCATGACTCCTTGAACTAGGGTGCTTATTTTAAATCTTTCTCTATTACCCTGGCGCATTCAACATCTCCTTTTCCTTTATAACCCGCTTTCTTTATTACTTTCTTATAATCACCCAGTTTGTCTAGGAATTCTTTAATTTTTTTCTCTAATTCACTCTCTTTTATGTCATGTTTAAAGAAGTATGACTTGCCAAACCCTCGTTCTTTAATGATTGCAGCGTTTGTTAGTTGTTCTATGTGACCCTCTATTGGTATTGTGAAGCATGGTTTTCCATAGACTAGTGATTCACTTATTGTGCCGTGCCCTGCCAGGCAGATGACTGCTTTACAGCACTTGAGCGTTGATAAGTAGTTATTAATGAATGGGTATAGTGTTAAGTTCCTGGTCTTGGTTCTGCGTTTAACCGCGTGGTTAGTGCTCACAATGAAATGCTCTTTCTTTATCTTCTTCAGTACGGGGATAACTGAGTTATAGTACTCGTTGGTTATCTTGGCGCCGCCGAATGACACTAGTATGAAATCATCAGGGAATTTTTTAACTGGTTCCAGGTCGCCTGCTTTCTTCCTGATTATTAAGTCGGTGAACTTTACCTTGCTGCCCATGTTGTAGTGATTCATGGTTGGTGATAGTATGTAATTAGTTTTCTTTAAGACCTGGTTTAACAGCATATTGACAACCGCTTTCTCACTGTCTAGTTTATTATTTTTCAGCTTTGAGGGTATGTTATCATACTCTTTGATTATTGGTATCATGTTTGACAGGAAGTAATTAGTTATGCCTGCAGTGTCAGCGTATAAGAGGCTGACCGGCTCTGAGTCGCTGACTATGGCGCCAGGCTTGAAGTCTTTTACCAGTCTTTTTATGATGTTATAATCAGCTATCATGTTGAACGGGAAGTCAACGTTCTCGAATAATGTCTGAACCCATGAGAAGCTCTTCATGATGTTGCCTATCTTGAAACTGTTTATCCTCACTGGGTCGCGTCCTTTTTGTTTAAAGTAATCATAAGCGTTCTCGCTCGCCGCCACCCTGACCTCTCCTCTTAAAGCGTTCATTATTGCCTCTGACCTGGTGGCGTGGCCTAAGCCGTAGCCGTAAACACTGAATAAGGTCTTATTTGTCATAGGCTCTTGAAACACTCCGCGTACTTGCACTTGTTCTGCAACCCGTATAAAACCGCTTTTAATAGTATTAATGGTTTTAACAGCATGGTGATTGTGCGCTGGCTCTTAACCTCGTTAATGGCTTTCATCTTCTTGCCAAAGGTATCGCTGATGTCATAGCAGACTTTTAGTCCTTTCTGGAAGTTGAAGAAGCTGACATCAAAGGTTAGTAATTGGGTTTTAATAAAGGATTTAGCCACTGCCTCCACTGTTACTTCATGGACTGCCCGGTGGTCTGGGTGGCCGTCAGTCCTTGTGTGAGTGAACACTCTTGACGGCTTGTACTTGCTTAATAGTTTCTTTAACTTCTTCAGCGCTTTATTCTTGTTCTTTTTTATCTCCAGGTCTTTTAACCCCAGGAAGTGTGTTTTTTTTATGCCTAGTATCTGCTCGCACGCCCTTGTCTCATTCACCCGGTCCTTTTTTATCTCCTTCCTTCTCTTCCAGAAGGGGTACTTGTCTCCTAGGCTGAAGATGATTGAGACTACTCTCTCAGTCTCGCTTAGCTTAGCTATTGTCCCTCCTAAGCCTATTACCTCGTCATCCGGGTGGGCGGCGCAGACCATGACTGTCATTAATTAACTAGTAGGTGTTTCTGTTTTTAAATATTTTTTAAGAGAATAGTTATTAAAGTAATGGGTTATTAATTATTAGTTAATGATGGTCTTGTTAATCGCTGATGTCCACGCTAATTATCCAGCGCTTCAGGCAATGGCTGCTGATGCCGGACCTGTTGACTTCACTATCCACGCCGGGGACAGCATTGGTTATTACCCGTTCCCTGATGAGTGCATTTCTTGGCTTAGGAATAACACTGATGTTAACGTTATGGGCAATCATGACTACGCCCTGGTAAGCGGTGATTATAAGGGTTTTAGTAATGAGGCTTACAGCGTCTTGTCATGGACTGACCAGAATATCAGCGCGTCTAACCTCCGATACCTCAGCAACTTGAAGGACACCTGGACCGGCGACGTGG
The DNA here is from genome assembly GCA_014729335.1 of archaeon. Classification (GTDB taxonomy): domain Archaea; phylum Nanobdellota; class Nanobdellia; order WJKC01; family WJKC01; genus WJKC01. The sequence goes on from WJKC01000014.1 coordinate 29,959, forward strand.
GCGGTGTTAAGTTCGGCGTTGTCCACGGCGGGCTTAGCGACCCGTATAATGAGTTCATCCACCCGGCTAGTGATGAGTCATTAGTTAATGGTTACTTTGAGAAGCTTGGGGTATCAGTGTTAGTGACGGGCCACGTTCACCAGATGTTTGTCAGGCAGTTCAAGAAGGGCTTGTTAATCAACCCCGGCAGCATTGGCCAGCCAAGGGACCAGAACCCTAATCCCAGCTACGTCTTGCTTGAGGTTAATAATGGCAGGGTTGAGACTGTGATGCCTAAGCGATTCAGTTATGACATCAGCCAGGTTGAGGCTAAGATGAAGGCTGAAATGCTCCC
>WJKC01000015.1 GCA_014729335.1 archaeon
GTACTGTAACCAGTTATTTCAAAAGTAGCGCCAGTGTCGCCGATGTCATAAGTTGTGCCAGTGGTCGCGTCGACTGTATTAAAGTCGCCTAGAGTAATCCTCACATTGTTACCGGCATTATCATTTGTCCAGCCAGTAATCTTGTAAGTATTGCCGTCTGGCAATGCAATGTTAGTAGTGTTTTTACCAACACCGCTACCATAACCTACTACTCCGTCCTGGAAAGTTAAGTTATAAATCATAGCTTTGTCATACAACTTAATTGTTCCCTGGTTGCTGGTCTTAATACCATAACCAGTGTTAGAGTAGTCATTTACATGTAACTTGCCTGTCACGTTAGCAACAACTTGTGACGCGTTACTAACAGTCTGGTTAGGCAGCCAGCTGAAACCGCTGTCCGCGTTAGTCCATTCCATGTAAACGCTCTTGTCATTCCATAACTTGAATGACTTGGCTCTGGTTGAACTGTTCAAGTAACCTGTAGTTAGGTTTCTCTCTAGAGTTGCGTTTCCACTAGTAGTTGTCGTAGTAGTTGCCTGCTGAGCAAAGGCTGCGCCAACAACAATTGAACCTGCTACGTCTTTAGCAAATCCAACAACGTTAGCTTGACCGCCTGTGCCAACTGCAACGTATGCGTCGAATTGACCGTTGGTTACAAAAGTATCAGTCAAGCTGCTTAAGTCAGCAGCTGCAAGACCCATACTCAAACCACTCATCAATGCTGCACTAGCAATCGCTGTAATCTTCCTCACAATTTTTTTTGTTTTTATTCCTAAGTTTTTCATTTTTTTTCAAACCTTAGATTTTCTAAAACACCCAACCTCCTCCGGCAGGGTATTAACTAAAAAATAACGTTCTGTTGTATTTAAGTGTTATGGTAAAACCTATATGAAAAAATATTATTTTTCCTATGGAAAAACAAGCTGAAAAAAGCACAACATTTTATGAATGTTGAGTGAAAAACACAATATTTTAATTTAACTATTTTATCATATTTACTACTTCTTTGTGGCATCTATCTGCTTTTTTAGCTTATGATTCTCTATCTTCAGCACCCTAAGCCCTTTGGATAACAAGTGCACCTTTCGCACCAACTCTGTTAAAGCAGCCTGAAGCTCTGTATCAGTCACCACAACCTCTGAAGGCTCTATTATCTCCACAACAGTTGGGCCAAAATCTATGATTGCCAGGAATAAATCCTCAAAACCCTTCACTTTAAACTCAATTTCAACAAAAGCAGTGAAAAGGTCAGCATCATCAACCATTTCAGGCTCTGAATAATCCTCACTAAGAACCTCGTACCGTTCCTTCAGGAAAGAAACCGTCTTCTTAAGAGTCTCTGTCACCAGCTTGCCAGGCTTGCCCATAATCTCTATAATAAAACGCGTAGTCAGGTTTTCCATAACAACAATAACACCATCACTAATGAAGAGATTACAATAACAGGGTATAAAAGGGTTTCCCCAGACCCGTCCGGCACTACAAAAGAGCCGGTAATCACCCTTGTTCCGTTCTGAACAGGTGACTCGTTGTTAAAAACAAACGGGGTTCCGTTATCAGAAGGGGTTAAAATTGACTCTTCATCAACCAGCAAGCCATTCTCAAATAAGAAAACATAAACCCTGCCGGACAATAATGACGAATTAATAAAAACCTCATAAGAACGCCTGGGGTCAAGCCCTGCTTCCTGAGAAAAACTATAATTCAATGAGTATAACTTGATTAAGACGCTCTTATTAACAGAACCAGTGTTTGATGCAACAATTCTTAACTCATCATTAATAAACCTTAACCTGCTCAGGAAACGCTTTCCTTCAGGTTCTAGCACGGTTATACCCCTTCTCACCTCATACTTTTCTCCTCCAACCGCCTTAACAACCAGGGAATGATTGCCCCTAGAAAAAACCTCATTATCAAGCCTTATCAAGGTTTCAGCACCTGGCGACAAAAACAAGCTCTCCTGGTTTCCTGAGTAAGAACCAACACTTACCTTAGTTCCATTACTGACATAAGAGTACAGCCTGCCGTCAAAAACACCTGACCCCTCATTAACTATTGTTACATTAACCTCAAACCCTTCATTAACAAGCACCTGAGAAGGCGACTCAACAACTAATTTAAGCTCAGGCGATTCTTCCTGAAGACCTTGTATCCATATTGGAGTGTCATCTATCAACAGGAACTGGTTAGCCTTGTCGCAGTCACGGTAATAACTGCTGTTATGAGCCAGCCTTAAACAGATACGGTAAAGACCTGAAACAGTATTTGTTAATTCAATCCTTATTGGAGAAAGGTTATCTGGTTCAACCTCAAAGTACTCTATAAGGGTCTTATCAATATTATAGTCAAAACCATTATCTATCGGGTCATAAGCGTTCAAGTATACCTTCACCCTTGCATCGTCAGTGACAGTATTATTAATATCATAGTCAATGGTTATCACTGTGTCACGATCCCCTTGATGGGGGCTTACTTCACCTTCAATCATCCAAGCAACTGCTGAGCCGAGACTAGCCAGCACTAGGATGACTGCCAAGCTCTTTTTTACCGTTATTAATTGGTACGTGTTCACTGCACTTAGGACACCTGCCTTTAACAAGCCTTAACTCCGCGACACCTGCCCTTTTTATCAACAGCTCGCCACAGTAAGGGCAGTAAGTGTTAACCCTGTTGCTCATAACGTTGCCAGCGTAGACATACCTTAAGCCCTCTGCCTCAGCTATGCTGCAGCAATCATTTATTAATGACAGGGGAGTCTCTGGCACGCTCTTCATCTTATACGTTGGGAAAAACCTCAAAAAGTGAGTAGGAGTGTCAGGCCCTAATACATCAATGATAAACCTTGACAAAGCCTTTATCTCCTCCGGGTCATCATTCAACCCCGGGACCACCAAGTTAGTCACTTCCTTATGAGCTCTTAGTTTTGAATAATACTCAACCCCTCTCTTAACCCATTCAAGCTCTGCATTAACATACTCCTTGTAAAAGCCTGGGTTAAAGCCCTTAAAATCAATCACTGCAGCATCGAGATAAGGCTCAATATCCATTAACGGCTCCTTATTAATCGCCGCGTTAGTTACGAACACATTCAACAAACCCTTTTTATGGGCTAGTTTGGCTGTGTCAAAAGCGTATTCAAGAAAAATTGAAGGTTCATTATACGTATAAGCTATTCCTATACAATTACTCTCTAAAGCCTTGGCAACAATCTCTGAAGGCTTTACCCTGACACCACCCGTTCTCTCAGGAGTTGCCTGAGAGTAATAATAATTACAGCAGTACTCGCACCTGAAGTTGCAGCCCTGGGTGCCGAAGCTGAGCACACGGGAGCCGGGGTGAAAGTGAAATAATGGCTTCTTCTCAACAGGGTCAACCTGGAAACCGGTTGGCTCTCCGTAAACAAGCGAGTAAAGAATTCCATCCTTATTGAACCGTGTGTTGCAGTGGCCAGCCTCGCCCTCCGGTATGATACACTTCCACGGGCACAGCGTGCATTGAACAATCCCCCTGCTTAATTGTTTATAATAAACCGCCTCCCTCATACCATTAATTGAACTGCCTCTGGATTATTATGGGTTTCTGCTGTTAAAAGAGAAGTTTTAAAAAAAGATAAGTATTCTACTAAAAGCATGGCTTTATTTGGAAAGAAGAAAAAAAAAGAGGATGATGTTAAAAAGCTTGGTTTTGGTTTCCCAGCAACTGAGAAAAGACAGGAATCAGACAGGGAGGGGATTACACCAATCACTAAGCCTGTGCCGCCGCCGCCGGAACCAGCGCCGCAACCGCGGCAGCCAGCAGTCCAGCCACAACCAGTCAGGGCTCCGGAAGCTTCAAGGCCTTTACCACCGCCAGAACCAGCTAAAGCACCAGCGCCTGCACCAACACCAGCTCCAAAACCAGCGCCAGTGCCAAGAACTCCGGCTCCAGCAGCCAAGCCTGAGGTTAAACCAGTGCTTGAAGCCAGGCCTGCTGCGCCGACAATGCCTGAAAAAATAGAGGCGCCTAGAGCGCCGGCTATTAGTAAACTAAGACCGCATGTATTTCTGAAAATAAGCAAGTACAAAGAAGTGATGTCAAACATTGACAAGATAATGGAGCACATCAAGGGCTTAAAATCTTCACTGAAGAATATTAAAGAAGTTGATGAGAAAGAATCAATCAAGATTAAAGAAAGTGATGAATTACTGGTCAAGCTTGAAAACGTAGCCAAGGTTTTTGACAAGATATTCTCAAATCCTGAGAAATAATTATTTTTTTATTTTAAGGTTTTATTTTTTCACTCAGGCAGTTTAATGCTGACGATATCAGAGACTCCTTTCTTATCCATGCTCACGCCGTAAAGATAATTGCTCGCGCTTATCAACTCATCATTATGGCTGACCACTATGAACTGGGAGCGGTTGCTGTAATCAGCTATCATTTCAGCCAGTTTATCAGTATTAGCTTTGTCAAGCGCAGCGTCCACCTCGTCCATTATGTAAAACGGTGTAGGGTTGTACTCCTGTATTGCAAATATGAACGCCAGGGCTGCTATGGTTTTCTCCCCCCCGCTCATGCTCTTAAGCGTCAGGATTTTCTTGCCTTTTGGCCTGATTAATGCAATAACCCCTCCTTCAAAAGGATCCTCCTCGTTTTCAAGTATTAACTTAGCAATGCCGCCGGGTGATAAGCGGGCAAATATTCTTTTGAAATTATCCCTTATTTCATTAAAAGCGTCAAGGAAAGTCTTCTTCTTCTTATCCTCAATTCCCTCAATAACATTTAATACTTCTTCCTTCTCGCTTGTTAACTCATCAGTCTTATTCTTTATCCGGTCAAAATCCTTCTCAGCCTCCCTATAAGTCTCTATTGACTTCATGTTAACCGGCCCGAAGTTCTTAATAACAACCTCTAACTTATTAATATCAACCTGCAGGTCCTCAACACTCTTCCTGACCTGACGCGGCTCCCAGTCGCTGAACTCCTTGAAAGCGGTTCTTAAGCCGTCAAGCTTTGCCACTATTGACGCGCGCTCAAGGTTCAATGACTGCACTTTCTCCTTAACATCATAGTTGCTCTTCCGCAACTCACTGATAGCCTTCTCATTATCCTCAACAGCTTTCAGAACTTTATCACGCTCGTCATACAAGTCTTTCAACTCTTTGTAGAACTTTGACTCCTCTTTTTTTAACTCTTTTAACTCCCCTGTCTTATTCTCCAAGTCCTCCTTTGCCTGTGCTAACTCCTGCTTGAAAACCTTTGATTCCTCAGCCATCTTGTCCATAATCTCAACCAGCCTCTCCTGCTCCTTAACCAAGACCTTGTTTAACTCTGACTCCTTAACCCCTTTATCAATCACTAATTGGTTATACTCATCCTCTAAATGATTAATCTCCTCTTTAACCCGGTTAATCACTTGTTCATTAACTTTTTGTTTAAGCAGTTCTTTTAACTCAGCCTTTCGCTCTGTTAAACTCTTAATTCTCCCCTCTATCTCCTGAGGACCGCTTACTTCCTTAACCCTCGGCTCCAGCGACTCAATGTTTTCTCCCAGCTCATTTATTAATGACTCAATCCTTGCTTTCTCCTCACGGTCCTTGATTATTAACTCTCTTAACCGGCTTAACTCTTCATTAATCTCTTTTTTATAACGGTTATACTTTCGTTCATTAGTTTCCAGTTCAATAAACTGTTTATCAATATCCTTGTCAAGAAATCCTGAGGAGGACTTGCCCCTGTACCCGCCGGTCATTAAGCCGCTAGTGTTAATCAAGTCCCCTTCCAGTGTCACCATTCTGATAGTGTTCAGCCCGACTCTGCGGGCAGTATCCAGGTCATGGACCACTAATGTGTTCCGGAAAACGTACTCAAAAGCCTGCCGGTACTTATCATCAAAATTAACAAGGTTTATTGCAAAATCCACCGCGCCCTTTACTTTTTTCAGCTTCTTGTCACTGCTACTTACTGGACGGCTCTTTATCTTATTCAATGGTATGAAAGAAGCAGTGCCTGATTTTGAACGGCGCAGGTACTCAATACACCTCTGAGCGCACTTGTCATCAGACACCACCACTGAATTAATCATGCTGCCGGCTGCCACGTTTAGCGCTGTGTTAAACCGTTTATCAACCAGTCCGAGACTAGCTATTGTTCCTTCAACACCATTGATGCCTGAATTCATTATTGACTTAACACCCTTAGTGCTGTAATCAATCAATGACTCCTTCTTGGTTTCAAGCTTTATCCTGACACTATTAAGGTGCTGCAGGTAGTCCATTACTTCCTCCTTCTTCTTATCCAGCTCCCTTAATTTATCATTATTAACACTTAGCGACTTAACCACTTCCTCAAGCCTTGACTTCTTAATATCAAGCTTCTCCCTTAGTTTTTTAATCTCAGCTGAGTACTCTTTTGATTGCTCAATCAGCATTAACTTCTCCTTAAGACTTGATAATTCTTCTTCAATACTAAGCAGTTCTTCCTTGGCTTCAACTAACCTGTCAGCCATTGCAACCTCGCTTGCTTCACGCTTTTCTTTTAACTCACCTGCCAGGCTCTTTATCTTGGTTGAAAACTCTTCAAGTTCCTGGCGGGCTTTTTTAATTGATAGCTTAACATCCTTTAACTCCTTCTTAACGTTTTGTTCCCGCTGTTTTATGCGCTTAATCTCCCTTGTATGATTGCTTATAATATTCTCTAATTCTAGTTTCTTTTCCTTAACCAAGTCTATTTTCTTAGCAATTGCCTGCTGTTCCTCATCACCCCTCTTAGCTAACTCTGTTTTCAAACCCACTAGCTCTTCCTGAAGAGATTCTATATCCTGCTCATGACCTCTTATCTCAGCCTCTGCCTGCTTAAGCGACTCTTTATGCTTGTTTATCTTCTCATCATAAACAGTTCGTTCCTGCTCAAGGTCATGAATCTTCTTGAATAAAAGGCTTGCTTTCTTATCTTTTAGTTCTTCCTGCATCTTCAAGTACTTCTCTGCCTGCTTCTTGTCATTAATTATCTCCTTTAAGTAACGCTCTCTCTCCGCCAACCTAGTTCTCGCTTCTTTCAGCTTATCCTCTACTTTTTCTAGCTCCCTGATTGACTTTTTCTTTTTTGACTCATAAACACTAATACCTGACACGTCCTCTATCACTTTCCGGCGCTCATCATCCTTTAAGTCAACAAACTTCTGTATCTCTCCCTGAAGTATTATGTTAAAACCATCAGGGTCAATATTAGCGCTCTGCAAAGCGTTAGTTATCTCCTGAAGCTTAACCGTGTTATCATTGATTTTAAAAACACTATTGCCTTTTTCAAGCACGCGCCTGCTAATCTTAAACTCATCACCTTCATAGGGAAACACGTTATTACTATTATCAAAAACTAAGCCAACCTCAGCATACTTGGCTGACCTGCCTTTTTTACCGCCGTTGAATATCAAATCTGATAATAACTCGGCTCGCATGCTCTTCTTGCTTGACTTGCCTAACACAAAGCATAAAGCATCTATCACATTGCTCTTGCCGCTGCCATTAGCCCCTACAAAAGTACTGAAACCCTCTGACAAATCCACGGTCATCTTGTTGGCAAATGACTTGAAACCCTGCAGCTCTAAGCGCTTAATAAAAGTCATTAAATATTAATTCAGTAGTGCTTATTTAATAAATTTATTTAATATCCTGTCCCATATAGTCAATGGCTCAAGCCTGCCTAGACCCCCTATCTTAAACGCCACGTTCTTGAACGCGCGGGCGCTCCGCCTCTTAGGCTTAAACTCAACTATCGGGGTCCGCTCCCTTAAAGCAATCCGCACCTCACTGTCATCCGGCACCTCGCTAATCACTGGCCTGCCAAGTATTGACTCAATATCATCAGATAATAATTCACTTTTATTGCTGCTCTTATTAACAACCACCCCCCTAATGTAGTAATCATTAGCCTCGCAGTACTTAACTATCTTTAAAGCGTCAACAACTGCCGGCAGCTCAGGGTTGGTTACTATCACTACTTCATGAGAACTATCAATCACGCTCTTAACATCCGACCCTAAACCGCTGGAACAATCAACTATCAGGAAGTCAAAATCCTTTCTTACTGAGTTAATCAAGTCCTTAAAACCATCAGCCTTAACCCCCAGGTCGCCCAGTCTTGAACCCCCAAGCATCAAGTTAAGACCTGACGGGTGAGTATAAATTGCCTCTCCTGGCTCGCACTCACGGTTCAGCACGTCGTGAACAGTTGCCAGGTCATGAGTGGTTAATCCAAGATGGAATGACACGTTAGAACCTTCAAGATTAGCATCTAATACTAACACCCTGAAGCCCTCCCTTGCAAGGGTCAAGCCGGTATTAACCGTAGTAGTGGTCTTGCCAGTGCCCCCTTTAACGCTTACAAAAGAGCAGATCTTAGCCATTAAAGAATAATGATAGCGGCGTTATTATTTAAGGTTTATCTCTCTATGAACAAACCGCTATCATACCTCATCCCAAAATGGGTTGAAACCATATCTGTAACATCAAACCTAACCATTTTAGGAATAATATTTGTAAAATTCATAATTAATAATCTTCTCACCAGAGCCAGTACGCATGTAAATATTGGGGTCAGGATTAGCTGGTTCTTCCCAATGAGCGTTAAGGTATTCTACGTGATTACTCATCTTTGCTTCAAGCACTGAGCAAGTAATCTGTTCTCCATCAATGTAGCCAAATAATTCACAACCCTTGTCTAGTTCTGCTGCATAATAAGTCCCTCCGTCAGGTCTTAAAATATAAGCGGATAATACCACCTCAATTGGCTCGCTGCAAAGAAATAACCCCCTGCTATAATTGCCGGCTGCAATGAATGCATCAGGCGGGTCAACCCTAATCCTAACAGCGTCCATAAAACTGTTAGGCCTTATAATCTCAAGGCTTATGTCAACAATAGGGAAAACTCATTAATCCATTATAACCCTTATCTTAGGTAAAAACCTTTCGGTCCTGCGCAGGTAATCCTTATACCCCTTTAAGCACTTCAATAACAACTCCTCCTCAATTAAAGCGCGGTCATACAGGTACGGCACGTCAATAAAAACTAAGAACAATAATAACCACTTGTTAACAAAAGAAATAACTAAACCCACAGTCAATACTAACAAGCCGAGGTATAATGGGTGCCTCACGTACTTAAATAAACCCTTAGTAACCAGCCTGTCTTTCTCCTTCACCCTCACGGTCCAGGCATCACCCATCAAGCGCCTGTTATAAAAATAGATAAAACCTCCTGCTGCTATTAATGGCAAGCCATAAAGATTAAAACCCTCTGCACCCAGAGTTATTATAATAACATTCAACCCTATCAGCAGGAAAGCTGAAACAGGTGATTTAATAAACTTCTTCATCTCAAAGAACTAGTAAAGAAGGGTTATTAAATGTTTACACCCAAAAACGGAACTCATCAGGAAATAGACGTTTTTATCTACATCTTTTTTAATGGCTTAAACCCTAGTAAGAGCATTAGTTCCTTCATTTTCTGTTCAAAAGCCTTGACAATTAATAATCTTGAATTGTTAATCTCTCTCATAACTACCGGGCATTTTTCATAAAACCTGCTGAAACTGCTGGCTAGTCTATACGCATGACGAGCTATTAATGAAGGGTCTAACTTATCAACTGCTTGCTTTAGAACTTTATCAAACTCGCTAAGCCCTCTGATTAACTCGTACTCGGACTCGTGCTTTACTTCTATCTTAACTTTCTTAACTTGTTGTCCTTCAAGTATCTTCTTAGCTCGCACATAATTATACTGCAGGTAAGCTCCTGTGTCGCCGTCAAACCTCACCCAGTCCTTTACCCTAAAATCTATCTTCTTATTCATATCCTGCTTTATCATTCCATAAAAAAGTGATGATAATGCTATTTCATCAGCAATCTCTTTTTTCTGCTTCTGTGATACTTTTGAATTCTTTTTTGAAACCTCTTTCATTGCAGCCTTGTTAAGGGAGTCAATCATTTGGTTGAACAGTATCACGTTGCCTTTTCTTGAACTAATCTTCTCTCCTTCAAGCATTACCTCCTCATAAGGTATGTGGGTGATGCTTCCTTTTTTAAAGCCCATTAGTTCAAGCGTTTTAATCACCTGTTTGAAGTGCATTTTCTGTTCAGCTCCGGTAAATACCAGGTATTCATCTGCTTTCTGCTTCTCTGACTTTACCAAGTGAAGCCCCAGGTCTTTTGCTTCATAAGTCGGGACTCCTTGTTTAGTAAGCAGGACAAAAACCCCCAGCCCATGCTCTTCTAAGTTAACTATTAACGCTTCATCACTCTCCTCTGCAACCCCCTTCTTTTTTAATCTCTCTATTGCTTTTAACGCTGGTTTTACACAAGCAGTTTCCCACAAGTAGTTATCAATCTTTAATCTTAGTTTTTTCTCAACACTACTAATATAAGAGTAACTCCAGGATACTAATTTTTCATAAACCTTCATTACCTTTTTGTCCTTGTTATATAACTTCTTGTTTAATTCATAAACCTCTTCCCTGACACGCTCATCTTGTTTAAATTTATTGCTGACTACTGAGTATAGTTTGCCAAGCCACTCGCCTTTATCACCTTCCGGCTTTAAACCAAGGTTCAGGTAACCCCATAACACTTTTGCCACTGGCAGGCCAATATCACACCCAAAACTAACAGTCTTAACTTTAAAACCTGATTTTTTCAGCAACCTGCAGACGCAACCGCTGACAGCTGCATTCCTAACATGACCCACGTGGACTCCTTTCATTGCATTAGGTCCGAACATGTCAAGGCTTATCACTTTATTCCTAGTTTTAACCTTCTTATCCTTAAGGCATTCCTTAACCACTTTATCTGCAAACATGCTCCTGTCAAAGTAAAAATTAATGTAAGGACCAGCAGCTTTTACTTTTTTTATCATACCTTTAGGTTTAATCTTTGAAGCTGTTTTTTCTGCAATCTTTTTAGGATTTTTTCCAAGCGTGAAGCACGGGAATGACAAGTCGCCGAGCTTGGGGTCAGGCGGCACTTCAAGCAGCTTAATCACTTCATTCTTGCCTAGTTTTACCGCCTTAACTAATAATTTGGCAACCGCTTTTTTAATCTCCACAGTCTCTATAACCTGGTTTCTTTTTAATAATTTTATATAAAGGGCTTTAAAGCACTTCTCTAAATAATGGTGTCCTGCACCAAAAAACATATAAATAAAACGCTCTTTTGTTGGTGTTAGATACCAATGATTGATGTTTTGGATGATTTTAAACGGATTAAGGAACGAATGGACCAGTTAAGCAAGGCAATGATAGTTGACCCGTTCAGCGATGACTTCTTTGACGTATTCACCCGCAAGAGAATTGAACTAGTCAAGGCTATAATGGATAACGAGCCAAGAAGCATCCGCGCCCTGGCGCAGCGGGTTGAACGGGACATCAAGAACGTCTTCAACGATCTTAAATTACTGCATAATTTCCGCATAATTGAATTCAAAAAAATCGGCAGGTGTAAAAAACCAATTGTTAAAAAGAAGACAATCATATTCAGGTTTAAGAGAGGCGAACAATAAATGACTGATGATAAAACAATTAAGATAAAAGTTGCAGAGGCAAGGCAGGAGGACCGTAATAAAGGAATAGTCAGGATTGACTCCAAACTGCTTAAAGAGATTGGAGCCAAGCCAGGCGATTATGTTGAGATTATTGGCACCAAGTCAACAGTGGCGCTGGCTGACAGGGCTTACCCCGCTGACATTGGGTTAAAACTAATCAGGATGGACGGGTTGCTTAGACGCTCGGCCAAGATTGGTGTGGGAGAGATGGTCACTATAAAGAAAGCTAATGTAAAACACGCCAAACAAGTGATACTAGCCTCAGCTCATAAAGGACTAAGAGTCAGGATTGACCCTAACTCCTTGAAGAACAGCTTACTTGGACGGGCAATGGTCCAGGGCAACATCATAACCCTTGGCGGAGCCAACCGCCGGCGGACAGTTATGAGAGGAGTTGATGACTTCTTTGACGATGATTTCTTCAAAAGCTTTTTCGGCGGCAGCTTGTTCCCGCAGATGAGCCGGGAGGTTAAACTAGTGGTTGCTAAAACAAAACCACGAGGCCCTGTTGTAATCACACCTGAGACAATAATTGAGATAACTGACGAGCCGGCAAAGGTTGAACGAGTGCCTGACATCACTTACGAGGACATCGGCGGCTTGGATGAAGAGATTAAGAAAGTAAGGGAGATGGTTGAACTGCCATTAAGGAATCCTGAAATATTCAAACAACTAGGTATTGAACCGCCAAAAGGCGTGTTGCTGCACGGACCGCCGGGCACGGGCAAGACACTACTAGCTAAAGCGGTTGCTAATGAGAGCGAGGCTCATTTCAGAAGCATTGTCGGCTCAGAAGTGATGAGCAAGTGGGTTGGCGAGGCTGAGAAAAAAGTCAGGGAGATTTTCGCCGAAGCAGAGAAAAAAGCCCCTTCAATCATATTCATTGACGAGATTGACTCTATAGCCCCAAAGCGGGAGGAGACCCGCGGGGAAGTGGAGCGCCGGGTAGTTGCCCAGCTGCTGGCAAGCATGGACGGGCTGAAATCACGCGGCAACGTCGTGGTCATCGGCGCCACTAACAGGCATAACTCAATTGACCCGGCACTCAGGCGGCCGGGCAGGTTTGACCGAGAGATAGAGATAGGAGTGCCTGACAAGGCTGGCAGGGAGAAAATACTTCAAATTCACACCAGGAACATGCCATTATACAATAAACGGATGGCTATCAAACACCTTGACACAACTAACGAGAATAAAGAGTTACTAGTTAAAGCTTATAATAATGCTAAGAAAAAAGACTTTGAAAACATTATCCAAGAACTAGATAAGAACGCTAAACTAAAAAGATTATTGAAAAGAGCTTTCAACGACCCAAAAGTGGTTAATATTAAACAATTATCAAGAATCACTCACGGGTTTGTGGGCGCTGACCTTGAAGCCCTTTGCAAAGAAGCAGCAATGAACGTTTTAAGACGGATACTGCCTGAGATAAAACTAAAAGACAAAGAGCGGGTATCACAGGATGACTTGAAAAAGTTAATAGTCACTAATAATGATTTCAAAGAAGCACTAAAACTGGTGCGGCCGAGCGCTATGAGAGAAGTATTAGTTGAAGTGCCGAGTGTTAAATGGGACGACATCGGCGGCTTAGAGGACACTAAGAAACAGTTAAGAGAGATGGTTGAATGGCCTTTAGAGCACCCTCATAGTTTCAAGCGGTTAGGCATCAAGCCGCCAAAAGGCTTACTATTATTCGGGCCGCCAGGCTGCGGCAAGACACTATTAGCCAAGGCAGTGGCTAATGAGAGCGAAGCTAACTTCATCAGCATCAAAGGACCCTCATTATTCAGCAAGTGGGTCGGCGAGTCAGAGAAAGCCATCAGGGAGATATTCCGGAAAGCAAGGCAGGTAAGCCCCTGCATCGTGTTCTTTGACGAGATTGACAGCCTAGCCCCAAAGCGGAGCGGGGGCGAGTCAAGCAGGGTCTACGAGCAAGTGGTTAACCAGTTATTAACCGAGCTTGACGGCTTAGAGGAGTTAAACGACGTCATCGTGGTCGGAGCCACCAACAGACCTGACATCATTGACCCAGCACTAGTAAGACCAGGCAGGTTTGACCGGATTATCATCGTGCCACAACCCGATGAAGAGTCAAGACTGCAGATATTCAAGGTTCATACTAAGGGGATGCCGTTAGACAAAGACGTTGACCTGCAATCACTAGCTAAGCGAACCAAGGGCTTCTCAGGCGCTGACATCCAAGCACTATGCCGAGAAGCAGCCATGCACGCCCTGAGAGAGGACCTTAAAAGCAAGAAGGTCACGAGCGAGCACTTTGAGCACGCGTTCAAGGAAGTTATGCCTTCACTAATGGACGAGGACACCAAGCGGTACGAGTCTTTCAAGCAGAAAGCAACCTCTAATATGCTCAGCAGAGAAGCAATGAACGCTTACATGGGTTAAACTATACTGAACACAAGCAAAGAAAAGCGTGAAGAAGAACAAAGTAACGCCCATTTTTCGCTACACTCAACCATGGGTTAAAGATTAATAAAACCTAGTGCCTAAAGTATTATTATGGAACAAAAAGACCTTTACAACGTTATTATCAGTGATGAATTAACCTGGGAGGGATTAATCAGGGATATTGTCAGAGAAGAACAAATGGACCCCTGGAACATTAACATCACAAGACTGGCTAACCGGTTCGCAGAGGAGATTCACTCCCGCAAGAACGTTGACTTAAAGGTCAGCGGCAAATTCATACTAACCGCCAGCATCCTGTTAAAGATGAAGAGCGACTTATTATTACTAGAGGATGAAGAAGAAGTTGAAGAAGGCGTGAGCCTCGGATGGTTATTCAAAAACATTGACTACGACGGGTCACCTGAAGAGTTAACCCCGCGAATACCAATGAAAAAGAAGCGGCGAGTAACGCTTAACGAGTTAATAAGTGCTTTAAACAAAGCATTAGAGGTCAGGGACCGGCGGGTCGAGCGCAGACGGGAAAAAGAGGAGTCAAGAGCGGTTCCATTAAAACTAAACAGGGTTGACTTATCGCAGAAGATAAGCGAGGTCTATAACACAATCACAAACTTCTTCAGCAAACTCAAGAAACAGGAGATTAAGTTCTCAGAACTACTGCCATCTGAGGAGCGGTTTGACATTATCTGGACCTTCATGCCACTGCTGCACTTATGCAACCGCGGCAAAGTATTATTAAATCAGGAAAAATGTTTTGGTGAAATCCTTGTCAGAAAACCTTAAACAACAAGTGGAAGCATTATTATTCGCTACCCAGGGATTAACTGTTAAGAAAATGTGCGAGACGCTTAATAATAAGCCAAAGAACGTGCTCAGAGCCCTGAAAAAGTTAAGAGAAGATTACTCAAAGCGCGACTCCGCCTTTATCATAACCAATATCAATGACGTGTGGAAGCTGACAGTCCACTCAGAGCACGTGCCAGTGGTCAAGGACTTAATCCCCAGCGAGTTCCCTAAGAGCCTGATGGAGACATTAGCGGTTATTGCCTGGAAAAACCCCGCTGACCAGTCAGACGTTGTCAAGGTAAGGGGCAACAAGGCTTATAACCATATCAAACAACTAGAGGATTACGGTCTAATAAGCTCCAAGCCCAAGGGCAGGACCAAGGAATTAAAACTCACTGACAAGTTCTATGAATACTTTAATGCCGAGCCGGGCGAGATTAAGGATAAATTCAAGCCCTAAAAAGGACAAAGTATTTTAAATTACAACCTCTTAACAACAATCATGCTTAAACTAAAACTTGTAAGCAGCACTTTTGGCATGAAGGTATTCACCAACGGCGGCGACTTCTTCGGCGAAGTAGAAGAAGCTGAGATAGTTAATAACAGGGTTTACGGCTGGAAGATTAAGCCAACCAAGGACTCATACCTATACCAGTCGCTTGGCGGTGCTAAGGGCGTGATAGTCCCTCATAAACTGGTGAACGCTATCGGCGACATAATGATTATTAACAAGACAGCGATTCCTTCAGAAAAAGAGTCTGAAATAGACTCTGTTAAGAGCCTCTTAGAAGATTAAAACTTAAATAAGGGGGCAAACTTAATCATTATACCATGGCTAAATCTAAAGAACTTAATTTCAAAACAACCAAGGAGATTAAAGTCCCTGCTAAAATCATCAACCAAGTTATTGGCCAGGACAAGGGCATTGAGATTATTAAGAAAGCTGCTAAGCAAAAACGGAACGTCTTATTAATCGGCAAACCAGGAACCGGCAAGAGCATGCTGGGCCAAGCCTTTGCTGAGATAACACCCAAGAACAAGTTAACCGACATCCTATGCTACCCCAATCTTAAAGACGAGAATAACCCAATAATCAAGGAAGTGCCGGCTGGCAAGGCTGATAAGATAGTAAGCACTCTCCGGACCAAGAGCCTGACCAAGTCTGCTGGCAGCAACTGGACTTCACTAATAATATTATTCGCCGTCTTAACAATCATCCAATTCGTTATTGACTGGATAGTAGGGACTGAAAAAAGCGAGATATTAATGGCTGCTGACCGCATCAGCGGCACAATGTTCATGCTTGCAATAATGCTCATCTTATCACTGGTCTTTGCCACTTCAAAACTGCAAAAAGGCAGGAGCAAAAAGTTAGTGCCTAAGATACTAGTTAATAATAAAAACAAGAAGCACGCCCCGTTTGTTGACGCCACAGGAGCTCACGAAGGGTCATTACTAGGGGATGTCAGACACGACCCGTTACAGTCAGGCGGGCTCGGCACGCCGGCGCATGAGCGAGTGGAGGCAGGGGCTATTCATAAAGCTAATAAAGGGGTATTATTCATTGACGAAGTAGCTACTCTAAGACCAACCAGCCAAGTAGACTTACTAACCGCTATGCAGGATAAGAAGTTATCAATCACCGGCAGGAGCGAGCGGAGCAGCGGGGCTATGACTAAAACCAAACCCGCCCCGTGCGACTTCGTCTTAATAGCCGCAGGCAACGTTAACACCATCACCAAGATTCACCCAGCCCTCCGCTCAAGGATTCAAGGCTACGGGTACGAAGTATACATGAATGACGAGATGGATGACACCAAGGCTAACCGCGAGAAGATAGCCCAGTTTATCGCCCAAGAAGTGGTTAAGGATAAAGGGAAGACCCCTCACTTCAAGCGCGAGGCAGTTAAACAGATAATACACCAGGCGCGTTTAATGAGCGACCGCAAGGGAAAACTAACACTTAAACTTAGAGCGCTTGGCGGCGTGGTCAGAGTGGCTGGCGACATTGCTAATGAACGGGGCCACGACTTAGTAACTGCCAAGGACGTTAAGGACAGCATTAAACTAGCAGGTTCACTAGAGCAGCAGTTAAGCGAGCGCTACACTAACCTAAGAAGAGAGTACGAGGTCATCAGGACTAAAGGGAAAGAGATTGGCAGGGTTAATGGCTTAGCAGTCCTGAAAGCCGGCGAGACCATTGGCTCCGGGTTAGTGATGCCGATTGAGGCAAGCGTTACTCCTGCAATGGCTAAAGGCAAGGCAAAGATTATAGCCACTGGCAAGCTCGGCGATATTGCTAAGGAAGCAGTGCAGAACGTCACCGCCATCATCAAGAAGTACCGGGGCAGGAAAATAGCTGAATCTGACATCCACATCCAATTCCTTCAAACATTTGAGGGAGTGGAGGGCGACAGCGCGAGCATCAGCGTTGCCACCGCGGTGCTGTCATCCCTTGAGCAGATACCTGTTAAACAAGACGTTGCCCTAACAGGCAGCTTGTCAATCAGGGGCGAGGTGCTGCCTGTCGGAGGCGTAAGCACCAAGGTCAGGGCGGCTGCTGAGGCAGGGATTAAAGAAGTAATCGTCCCTAAAATGAACGAGAAGGACGTGATGCTTAACAGCAAGAAGGTTAAGATAACACCAGCTGAGAACTTTGCAGAAGTAATTGAACACGCATTCAAGTGGAGCAAAAGCAACAAGAAAGTGTTAAATAAAATCAAAAAAGTAATCAAATAAGTTTTAAAGAACACTATAGTTAAATGATTTTAATGATTGAGTCACTAGTCAAGGATTTCTCAACTAAGTGCGAGTACGTTGACGCCCGGGTTCACGAGTCTAGCAAGGAAATAGTTGTCCTAGAGAACGGCGAGACTAATAACATCTTCACTAATAACAAGTCATTAGGGGTGAGGGTGTTATTTAAAGGCGGGTGGGGCATGGCTTACTCCTACAACCCAGATAACGCCCGGGAATTATTCAACAAAGCTTTAAAAATCGCTAAGCTAACACCCAACCCTATTAGTGATTTCAACCCTCCTAAGAGCGTGACTGCTGATAAAAAATACCCCTACAAGACTGACCCGTTCAGTATTGAACCAATTAATAAGATAAAACTATTAAAAAGTTTTGAGTCAAAATTAAAGAACAACGAGGCTGTTAAGAATGTTAAGTCACTGCTCGTTAACTCAAGGATTAATAAAAAAATAATCGCCCCAGGAGTTAACATTAAACAAGAATACACTATTAATGATTTCAAAATAGCTGTCACTGCACGAGAGGGCGCTGTTATCCAATCAACAATTGATATCTACTCAAAGCTCGGCGGGTACGAGGTTATTAATTCATTAAACATTGATGAACGAAGCAATAAACTGCTTGAACAAATCAATCGTTTGCTCCACGCAAAGGCGCCTAAGCCGGAGAGGGCTAGTATTGTATGCGACCCAAGGATGACCGGCTTATTCTTCCATGAAGCAGTTGGGCACGCGTGCGAGGCTGACACGATTATTAACCAGGCATCAGTGTTCCAGGGAATGAAAAATAAGATGGTTGCGAGCAAAGAAGTTAACCTAGTGGACGACCCCACCATTAAAGAAAGGGGTTTTTACTGGTATGATGACGAGGGCGTTAAGGCATCACCTACTAAATTAATATCCAACGGCAAGCTAACAGGCTTGCTTCACTCACTTAAAACAGCTAACAAGCTCGATGAAGAACCAACCGGCAACGGCAGGACAATGAACGCTGAATCACCGCCTATCCCAAGGATGAGCAACACTTTACTAAAACCCGGTGAGTGGGGTTTTGAAGAATTAATAAAAGAAGCGGGTAACGGATACCTGGTTAAAGGCTTCACTGGCGGGGAGGTTGACCCAATAACCGGGCAGTTCAGCTTCGGAGCAACTGAGTGCTACAGGATAGTCAACGGGGAGGTTGCTGAACCGTTAAGGGACGTGACCCTGGCAGGGAGCATTCTTGAAACACTAAAAGACATCAAGGTGGGCAGTGACTCCAAAAAAACCAGGCTGGCATCTAACTGCGGCAAAGCCGGTCAGTTAGTCAGGGTGGGAGAAAAGTGCCCAAGCATACTAATAAAAGAGGCGGTTATTGGTGGAAGTGCTTGAAAAAGTTATTAAGGAACTGCCTGACTGCCTGGTTGAAGCAGCTATTACCAGGGAGGAACTTGAATCAGTTAAAGTTGAGAATAACAAGGTAAGCGGTATTGACAGCGGGGAGTCAATCAAGCTGGAAGTAAGGGTCACTAAGGGTTTAAGAAGCGCTTACGCCTGGACTAATAACCTAAACAAGTGGCGCGAGTGCACTCACAGGGCTAAGAAACTAATGAAGGCTTCATCAAAGTTAAAAACCAAGCCCTTAGTTAATACTAAAACCCGCTCTAATAAATCATACACCCACCCAGGAATTAATAAAGAAATCATCTTCCTGAAAGAAAAAGCTGAAGAAGTCATAAAATCAGCTAATGAGTTAAGAGTTAACGTCTCAGAGTCAATTATTAACAAATCACTGGCTAAAGGCTGTTTCCTTAACTCTAACAACACTAGTTACAAACAAGAGCAAAGCAGTGTGAGGCTAGAATTAGAAATGAGCTCAGGGGATAGTTCAGCATGGGATTTAAAAACCAGTCAAGGACCAAGCCTTAACTACCAAGGTATTGCGAGGCGTAATGCCCAACTATGCCTTGACTCAATGAAAGCAGGCAGGTTAAAAACCGGCTTGTTCGACGTTGTATTTGATTACCGGGCAATGACTAACCTATTAAAAATCCTGACACCCAGCTTATTAGCCAATAACGTTATTGAGGATAAATCCTACCTGCAGGGCAGAGTTGGTGAAAAGGTTATCAGCCCATTACTATCAATAAAGGACGTCGGGGCCCTGCCAGACGGGGTTCATAACCAGTTAATGGATGCTGAAGGCACTAAAGTCAAGAATAAATACCTATTCAATAAAGGAGTGTTAAAACAATTCCTTAATGACTTATACACTGCTTCCCGGATGAATAAAGAACCAACCGGCAACAGCGCCGGCTTAATGATGAGGGGCTTAGTATCTAATAATTACTTAGTGATTGAGCCAGGAGACGCTGATAAAGAAGAAATGCTTAATGACTGCTTATACGTTAACAGCTTAATGGGAACCCACACCGCCAACACTGTAAGCGGGGACTTCGCCCTGAACGCCCTGAACACCTTCCAGTACAAGGACGGCGAGAGAAAACCACTAAGGGACTTAATGATTAGCGGCAACATCTTCCAATTATTCAAGAACGCCGTGATGATTAGTAAAGAATCAAGGTTTGAAGATGAAGTGAAAACCCCACTAATAAGGTTCAAAGACGTGCAAGTAGTTGGATAAAGGTTTCAATCCTAAAAGATAAATCTTATAAATAGACTAGTACGTTTTAATTCAATATATAGCGGGGTGGGGCAGTCTGGAGTGCCCGCCGGGCTCATACGCTCAAGCGCTAACGCGCTCTCGATTCGTGCTAATGCATGACTGCGAAGCCGGTTTAATAAACCGGCTTGAACGGAGATACCCGGAGGCCGTTGGTTCAAATCCATCCCCCGCTAAGCTTTTCCGCTACCGCGCAAAACCTTAACCAAAA
>WJKC01000016.1 GCA_014729335.1 archaeon
ACAATCTATTTACTGTTACTCTTCTTCCTCTTTCTCAGTTTCTTCTTCCTTTTCTTTTGGTTTTGATGACTTCTTAACCTGGCTTGCTTCTTTTTTTATCTCAGGGAACTTGTCAATGAAGAAGTCAATCACTTCCTCATCAATCGCGAACCCGAGCGACCGCTTGTAGTGCTTCCTGCCTTCCTGGTCAGTGTAGCCCTTGGAGATGCTGATGAAGCGGTTGAATTTATCGCCTTCACGCGCCTCTTTTAAGGCTAGTTCTAAGAAGTTCCTGGTTCCGAAATCAATGGAGTAACTTTTTAAAGTCTTGAATTCTGGTTTTTCCATTTAAACACCTTCTATTTTACTAAAGAAACAAAAAGAGGCGGGTTTATAAAAGTTACTATTGAAAAGTATTATATTTACATACTTAATAAAACTTAATTAATGAAGGAGAAGAAGCTTAATCACGAGTTGAGGGATATAACCCATCCTTACCTTCAATTATCAAGCGTTCTTGAATTCCTGATGAGCGACCCAGAGATTAATACCCTGCTGGCTAAGGCTAATGATAACATGATTGGCAGGCTGGGGTTCACTGACCACGGCAGGGTCCACTCAAAGATTGTCTCATTGAACGCTCTTAAGTTGTTATTAACACTTAAGGATAAAGTGGAGCCGTCAATTATTAACGAGCGTGACGGAGAATTAGAGGACAGCTTGATAGCTGTCCTGGTGGGCGCCTGGCTGCACGACATTGGCTGCAGCATCACCCGCAAGAACCATGAGGTATTAGGGGTTATTAAGGCACAATCGCTTATTAAACGCGTACTAAGGGGTGTTTATGCTAGTGATGAACGGGTTGCTAAGATTAAGACTTACATTGAGGAGGGAATACTATGCCACCTGGGTACTTATAAGAGCTCCACTGTTGAGGCAGGGATTATCTGCATAGCAGACGGCACTGACATCACCCGCGGCAGGGCAAGGCTCAGCTACTTATTAGGAGGGCGGGATATTCATGACTTCAGCGCCATGAGCATTGAATCAGTTAGTTTTAAGAAATCAGGGAAGGGAGTGGTGATAATTGTTAAGATGGATGACAGCGCCGGCATTTTCCAGGTTGAGGAGACACTGGTTAAGAAACTGGACAGCACCAAGCTGAAGGATTACTTCAGAATTAAAGTGAAGATTAAAGGCGAGAAGAAACAGATAGAGTATTAGAAACTTTTATAAAGAAGGGTAATAGTTCTTTTTATTTATGGCAGAGGAAAAAAATAAGTGCTTGTTCTGCGGCATAGTTGACGGCAGCGTGCCAAGCCTGAAAGTATACGAGGGCAAGAACGTTGTCGGCGTGCTGAGCATCAAGCCCGCAACCAAGGGACACGTACTAATAATCCCTAAGAATCATCAAGCCTACCTTCACACCCTTGACCCCGAGTCATTATTTGAGGTGATGAGCGCTATTAGGAGCGTGACTTTACTGTTATCACAGACCTTTAACCCAGAGGGCTTTAATGTTATTAATAACATGGGCCCGGGCGCTGGTCAGAAACTGCCGCACGTGTGTTTTGAAGTGATACCAAGGTATAAGGGCGACGGGGTTAAAGTAGAAATCCCTCAGGGCGAATTCAAAGAGCAGGAGTTAATGAAGGTTCAGGAACAAGTATTAACCACCTCAAAGACTAATACTATTAAGACTTTGAAGGCGATAAAAGAAGGGAAGGTTAAAGCCAGCCCTGAAGTCAAGGCTGAGGCTGAGAAGGCACTGGCACAGTTAGAGCAGGCAGAGAACCCTGTTAAAACAGCTAAGAAGCAGTACTCAACCAAACTGGAGAACATCCTTGATAAAGAGGAGTAAACTAGCCCTTCCTAGAGAACTTTATCCTATAATCATTAAATTTCTTCTCCCGCCGCTTCTCCCAGAACAACTGCCTGTCAGCCTTTTTAATTAACTCCCCTAAATCATTTAAGCTGCAGATTAACGAGTTATCAGCGCTGCAGTGATAATTATCACCCTTAACTACCAGCCTTCCTTCACAACCAGTCATTTTAGGAATGCTCTGGTAACACTTCTTATTAACGTGGTAAGGGCACTTAGGCGTCATTGTAAATAAACCATCCTTTCTAATTAATAAATTTTTAGCTCATCCAAGCCACTGAAACTAATGAACTCATCTTTAGGCGGGAGTAAAACCGCCTCAGGCACTAAAGTCATATCTTCACAACCAATTAGTTTAAGATTATGTATCAGCTCCTTGATACAGAACTCGCCGTAACAACCACTAATAAATAATGACTTAGGCTTTAACTCACTAAGATCATCATTGTAAGGAACCCCTTTGCAGAATTGGGTGAAGAACGCAGTGTCATACGAGCCCCTCTCAATCAAGCCTTTATGATGAACGTATAACTCTGGAAAGGTGAATAAGGCAATGCTCCAGTCACCCCTGCGGGCGATGCTTATTAACTCATCAAGCCCCTGCTGGTAATTGCTTATTAAATCCTCATACCTTTCTTTATGAGGGCTGAATAACGCGAACTCGTGGTGGACCATTAGTAAAACCTCGTCTCTTAAAACCCTTTTATAACTATCACGGTGAGCCAGGCAATCCTCATATAAGTTCTTGTTTATCACTTCATAACCATAATCAATCCTGGGCTTAAGAAAAGGTAGTAACTCATACAAGCGGCTTAACTGTTCATCAAAGTATAACTCACTTACCCGCTCTTTAAAACTCATCTTCATTAAAGACTTAATTTGTTAATAACATTTATAAAACTATACCTTTAAAAAAAGCTTAATACTATTTTTTTCTTACAACAGAACAGGCTTTTATTAGTTGCCTTTAAAACTAGTAATCAAGGGGCCGTAGTCTAGTGGTTAGGACTCAAGGTTAGGGACCTTGTAACCCCGGTTCAAATCCGGGCGGCCTCAAATTAGATAACCCTTCCTCTCATCAACGAGCACCCCAAAAAAAGAGGCATGCTTAGTAGTTTAATCGCTTGCGCTTAGTTAAGAACTTAGTGACCGCTTTAGTCAGGTTATCAAAGTTCATTAACTCATGAGCCCCTTTCTCATAGATGAAGTCATCCAAGGGGTCGTAAAGAGTTGACTCAGCCCCGCCAAGCACTTCCCTGCCAATACCGAACGGCTCGTAGTCAATCTTCTTAATCTCTTTGAAGAACCGTCCTTTACTAATAATAGCCTCTAAGTCGCTGATAGTCATCACCCGGCTGTTAATCATCTCCAGGAAACGCTGGCCCTTAGGACTAATACCCTTAGTCGCGACGTAGATGTAGCGCTCAAGGTTAAGCTTGTCAATAGTATTCCTGAAAGCATTGCTGACGCGCTCGTACTCCTTCTCATTAATTAACCCCACTCTTAAAACGTTAGCTAGTTTAAGACCCTTCCACCACAAGCGGCCCTTGTCAAGAATGGTTAACTCCCCGAGTTTTATTCGCTTAGTCACCCACTCCTCGTTAACGTACTGGCTCATGCTAAGAGAGTTATTACCAGCCTTTTTAATAACCTCGTACTCCTGCCCTAACTCGTCCTCAGTCACCACCGGCACCCTGAACTCCTGTCTTAACTTATGCTCAAGCAGGGAGTCACCGTCATCCTCTTTAATAATGATTGTGTTGCCCTGCAGGTTATAACCAATCTTACGAGTCATCAAGGCGTGCAGGATGTCCTTCATGACCTTCTCAAAAGCAACCCTGCTGGAGTAAGCCTTGCTCTGAATAGCCACGTTCTCAGTATCCCTTAGCATGAATAACTTATGGAACTTCTTAACAATCCATGACGAGCGCTTAAGACTGAGATTAATATCATTCTCAGTGACTGCTTTACCAGCAATCTGCAGTTTAAGGTTAACGCAGACGCTCTCAGGGTCAATAACGTAAGTCCTGAAACGAGTCTTCTGCTTAACACCTTGGTACTCAAGCAGTGATAAAGCAATCTCCTTCTCAGTATCATAACCCTTGCGGCTCATTAAACACTTTTTAGGGCTAGGATAATTAATAAGTTTTCAGGTACTCTAGGATAAACCTTTAAAAAGGAGGTGGCTTTTTCTAAAAACAATGTCGGCGTAGCTCAGCTGGTTCAGAGCGCGTGGCTCATGCGGGAGTCCGCTATCGCGTCCTCCCTTTGCCTAACGGCAACCACGTTAACGCGTGGGGGATACCACGAGGTCCCGAGTTCAAATCTCGGCGCCGACACGTCGTTTTCTTTCAGAAAACTCCTTCGGAGAAATCAACACTTCTTTTCAGCGCTGAGATTTGAACGATTAGATTAAATATTTTTAAGCTTTTCTTCCAGTTCTTCAATAGTGGTTGGTGACTCAAGGCTTGACTTGAGCTCAGGAGGATAGCCGTAAATGTCAATAACAACCTCTATACCCTTTTTTGCAGTAATCTTTTCATAAATCTGTCCTTTATTGAGGATTAAACCATTAATATTGATGCTACGAAAACCATTGTTTAATAAGATGCTGCCAATCTCATTATTAATGAGTCCTAATTCTTTCTGGATATCCCTGCCATAGACCTTTAAAGCATATTTAATATCAGACATAAGACAAAGAATTAAGTAATGAGTTTATAAACCTTTCTTCTGGCACTCACGGCACACCGGCTTGCCTTTAACATACGTTCCTTTAAGCTTGCCTAGGAATGTCTTCTCTATTTTCTCACCGCACTTGCTGCACTTCACTGCATTCCACCCATCATTCCTTCTAGTGCTTTCAAGTCCTTCACCCCTAGTTTCTTCATCATCTTCTTAAGGTTAGCCCCGCTCATCCGTTTCATAACACTTCTCATCTGGTTATACTGTTTGATTAGGTTCCTGACATCCCTGACACTGGTGCCAGACCCCTTAGCTATCCTCTCAATCCTGGACTTGTTAAGGGTCTTAGGCTCCTCTAATTCCTCCAGATTCATTGAGTCCATTATCCGCCTGAACTTCTGGACGTTCTCCTCCTGCAGGTTAAGCTTGTCCATTGGCAGGTTAAGGTTGCTGACCCCTGGGATGAACTTCATTAACTTGCTGAAACTGCCCATCTTATTAACCGCGCCTAACTGCTCGTATAAGTCAAGGAAGTTAAACTTACCTTTCATGAAACGCTTGCCCAAGTCCTTCATCCGGTCCTCATCCAGCTCCTCACGAGCCTTCTCCAATAAGGTTTCAAGGTCGCCCATGCCAAGCAACCGCGACACGAACCGCTGGGGCTTAAATAACTCCAAGTCCTTAACGTCCTCGCCAACACCGATGAACTTGATAGGCGCGCCGCTCACAACGCATGCAGTGAGCGCTCCACCGCCCTTAGCAGTGGAGTCTAATTTGGTGATAACAACCCCGTTAATACTAAGTGCTTCCTTAAAAGCCTCCACCTGCTTGCGGGCTGACTGACCAATATCAGCCGGGACCACTAAGAGCACCTCGTCAGGCTTGAACTCCTTGCTAATCTCTTTAACCTCTTTAACCAGGGATTTATCCAGGGCGTCCCTGCCAGCACTATCACCAATCACCACGTCAAAATTATCATAATCCTCCCTGAACTCCTTAACCACCTTCTTAGCCTTCTTCTCCTTATCATCACCATAAACTGTTACTCCAGCCCCCTTCCCAACCTGTTTTAACTGCTTGACAGCCGCTGCCCGGTAAGTGTCAAGCGCTAATAAGCAGGGCTTATAACCCTTCTTCTTATACCTTAATGCTAGCTTGCCGGCAGTAGTGGTCTTGCCTGAGCCGAAAAGCCCGATGAGTAATACCTTATGAGGCTTCTTAGAGACCTTAAGCGAGTCGCCGCCAACCCCAAGGAAGGATACTAATTCCTCGTACACTATTCTGATTATCTGCTCTTTCTTGCTGAAACCCTTATCCTCAAGTATTCTATCCTTAATCCGCTTAGTCAGGTTAAAGACTAATTCAACGTCAACATCAGCTACTATCAAGGCTTTTTGAATCTCATTAACAAACTCATCAACTGCTTTCTGGTCAATCAAGACCTTGTTAACAATCTTCTTCAAGCTGTTCCTCAAGGCTGAGCCAAGATTACTTAATACCATGAGTAATGGATTACTAACTAGGTTTTTAAACCTTTACTTCTTACACCAAGGGTATGATGGTTTTCGCAGGGCACATAGGAGCAGCCCTGATAATAGCTTACCTGTTAAACCTTAACCCGCTGCTAACAACTCTTGGAGGAGTGCTGCCAGACCTTGACGCCGTCTTCTACTTCTTTGGCAAGTCATGGGTTGAGGCTCACCGCAAAGTCACTCACAGTTTATTCCTGCCATTAACTCTTTTTATGTTTTCAATTAATATTCCATACTTATTCCCAGTGGCTGTTGGAGCAATTATTCACTTCTTAACTGATATTGACCAGTGGGGCATCCCATTATTCTTCCCGTTCAGCAACAAGCGCTACACCTTCTTTAAAAAGAATAACCGGGTGGAGCACGTTGGACCAATAGACTTCATTAAGAAATGGTTCAGGGAGCGTGGCTGGAATTTCTACCTTGAATGGGGGTTACTCGGGTTAGGAGTTTATCTTAACTGGGACTACTTAACAGGGTTGCTAAAACTATTCGGCTTGTTACAATAACTGTTTAACTAACCCCTTCTTATTAAAAGGCTCCAGGTCAGCGTAGGTTTGGCCCGTACCAAGGAATAATACCGGCGCCCCAGTTTCATGGGACACGCTTAGAATGGCTCCTCCTTTTTCATCAACATCAGTCTTGGTTAAGATAACGTAGTCAAAAGGCGTGACATCATTAAAATCCTTAGCCTGCAGTACAACGTCGTTGCCAGTGAGCGCGTCGCCCACAAATATTGTGTAATCAGGGTTGACAACCCTTTTAACTTTCTCCAACTCCCGCATCAAGTTAACATTAGAGTGGCTCCTGCCGGCAGTGTCAATTAACACGACTTTAATATTATTCGCCTTGGCGTGCTCCAACGCGTCATAAGCAACAGCAGCAGCGTCGCTGCCATAAGAATGCTTAACCACCTTAACTCCGAGGGCTCTGCCGTGAGTCTCCAACTGTTCAATACTGGCAGCTCTGAAGGTATCACAAGCAGCTAAGACAACACTAATCTTCTGGGATTTCAGGAACTTAGCTATCTTGGCAATAGTGGTGGTCTTGCCTGAACCGTTAGCTCCCACAAACATGATGCTCACTGGTTCTTTAGATGCTTTAATCTCACTAATTAAGTCTTTAACATCACCTTCAACCAAGACGTTGCTGATAGATTTTTTCAAAGCACTAGTGACGGCTTGCTCTAAACTGCCGCGCTTAACAGACTTACCAACTAACTCCTTGCTGAGTGATTCCTTAACCACTTCAATAGTCTTAACCGCCACGTTGCTCTGAAGAAGGGTTAACTCTAATGGCTGGAATAACTCGTTAAAATCCTTCTTAGAAATCGCAGTCTCAGTTATCTTCTTAACAATCCGCTTCTTAAG
>WJKC01000017.1 GCA_014729335.1 archaeon
GTGTACTCCCATTTCTCCTCCCCGTCAGTAGTGGAGTCAGGGAAGCTGCCAATAGTATGCTTTGAAAGCTGGTCATTGCCTGCCAAGTGAGACATCTCAATAACTTTACCATAACCATCCTCAGAATGAACCACTATTATTGCGGTATCATTATTTAACAACCAACCCTCAGGGCTGCTGCCAACACCGTCATCAGTGAAAGAGTAAGTAGCCGGGTAGTTAGAGTTATTAACCCAGACCAATCCTTCAGCCTCACAGTTAGACTGACTAGTATCCAATGATTCAAAATAATAATTACTATTATAACACACGCTGCCAAAAGCATTACTATCATTCCAGAAGTACTCAGTTGAGTCATCACCGCAACAAGTATAAGTAAAAGAGCTATTAAGAACCTCAGCGTCTGAGAAAACCGCGTAAGGTATTGAAGCATCATAAGAGGACGGACTGCTCAGACCTGATTTCAAATCATAATCCAATCTTATCACACCATCAATACCTGTTGAACCAGTGTAACCATCAGCGCCAGCACCGCCATACCGCCCAGAGTAACCAGAGTAACCATCAGCGCCAGAACCTGCAGCACCGCCAGAACCTCCGCCCGCAGTAACTAATAAACTGCCAATACTCAAGTAATTACTTCTTAAGTAAATATTTCCGCCAGCTGCACCAGCAGCGCCACTGCCGCCACCGCCAGCACCGCCAGGAGAAATACTTGAACTTGCTTGAGCTGTGCCGCCAGCACCACCAGCAGCGCCAACACCGCCATTAGCTGATATGCTGCCTGTAACAGTTATTTCCCGTGACTCAATAAAAATAATACCTCCGCCAGGGTTTCCTGAACTACCTGCTGTTCCAGGATTCCCTCCATAACCAGAGCATTCAGAACCGCCTGCAGCTCCAGGGTCTCCATCAGCGTCTCCTCCATCACCCCCACCACAATCACAGTCACCACTGCCTCCAGCACCAGCGCCTCCAGCACCAGCAGCGCCGCCACCGCCGAGGTATAACTTGGTTAAATCACTTGGCGCGTCATTCCCTCCTGAATCATAAGGATAACCACCGCCACCGCCACCGCCACCATCTCTTGCAGCGCCGCCACCGGCAGCGTAACCACTACCATCTTCACCATTATTATCACCTGTATGACCAGAACCCCCTAATTGATCATTAGCTCCATGAAAACCACCATAACCACCGCCACCACCACCGCCACCGGCAGTAGAACAACCACCATCACCTCCACTGCCATCACCACTAGAGTCGCCGCCATGAGTTCCTGAAGAACCATCATAACCAGTGCTGCCAGTCCCGCCAACTCCGACTCCATAACCATACTCGCTTTGCCAGCCTCCTTGACCTCCGCCACCACCACAACCACCAGTTAAGATTGAAAAAGTAGTTGAATTTTGAGGGCCGTGACTGCCTGAGACCCCGCCGTAATAGCCTAATTCGTTCGCGCTTATTGAACCGCTGCTAACTGTTAAGGTACCTGTTTTGAATGCAACTAATCCGCCGCCTGACCCGCTCCAAGGGCTTGCTGTAAGGGTCCCGCCGTTAACTGTTACTGACGAGTAGTGTGGCACTTTCTGAACTAGGACAACTCCATCAGAGTTATCATAATTATTCCTAACAGGGTGGGATAATCTTAATTTTTTATTATTTAATGCTCTTATCACCCCCAGCTCGTAAACACCAGTGTCAGTGCCATTCATCTTAATTATTATTACTTCATCATCCGTGCTGAAACCAGAGCTGCTTGTTAAACTAATAGTGTCATCACCAGCGCTTATTGACTCTGAAAGGGTTGACTTAACCTTATCAACGTAAAAAGTACCGCTTGAAACGGTTAGTGAGCCATCATTGTTTAAGAAGCCGTTATCAGCAGCGGGGTTGCCATAATAAATGAACATGGTGGTGTTGCTTGATGCCGGAAGGTCCCTGACAGTAACCCATACTCGTGTCTGGGTTGTGCCGCAGCCTGACTCAACCCAGTAAGGGTATATCACGCCTGAAGTGTTAACAAATCTAAGGTCGCCGCAGTCGTTTTGTAATCGTCCTTGCGATATTAGTGATGAAGTATCAATTGTCAGGTTAACAGCGTAGTCTTGTTGAGCCTCTGCCTGCGGGTTCACAATAATTATTCTCTGGCGGTAGTCATAGTCCTCATCCCACCAGCCGCCACCAGCGTTCTCAATCCATGAATAATTATGAATACTGCATAACCCTTGGTTGACATCTAATGAGGTATGATAATAAGTGTTGTTAAAGCATACGTTAGCCGTGCTTGATAATAAACCTGTATAGAAATCATCATAGATAAGGTCGTCGCCGCAGCAGCCGTAATCCAAATTAGTGCTGTTATATAATTCACTAATCTCTTCAGGCGACAGGGCCCGGTTATACACCCTGACCTCGTCAATCACGCCGTTAAAATAACTTGACTCAGGGCCAGTCTCACTACCATCAGCCCCGATGTATGAATCTCTGTCTATCTCAAACCCGTCAAAGCCTGATAATGACTTGGTCTGATGAAGGTCGCCGTCAAGATAAATCTTAAATAACAGGTTAGTTAAATCAACCACTGCAACACCATGATGCCAAGCCCCATCAGTAACCTCCACACTTGAGTTAACAGCGTACTCATTAACACCATCACCATCAGCTAAGTGAGCGTACAAACGCCTGCCCCAAGTCGCGCCGTTGCGTGGAATCTCAAACATAAAGAATTCAGCATTAGCATTATGAGGGTCGTCATCGTCTTTGCTGAAAATCACCTGATACTCATTAATATCAGCGGACGTCTTAAACCAAGCCGTGACTGAGAAATCACCAGTGGTGAAGTCCAAGCTGTCATGCTCGCTTATCCTGACATAATCATCAACGCCATCAAACCCCGCCCCCTTATTCTTGCCTTGGTGACCTGAAGAGTAATCCATGAACTCTGCTCTTTGGGAGTCATATAAGTAATCTATCTCATCAGCAGTTAAGGCTTTATTATAAACAACTGGTTCATCAATCACGCCGTTAAAATAAAGGTCTCTTGTAGTGCCGTCACCCCTGGCACCAATCAGTAATGGGGTGGAGGAGGAGTAAATTGATGAAGGAACTGTTCCAGAAAGCGTGCCGTCACTTAATAAGCGGTCAATATAAATATGAGTATCAGAGCCGTCATAAACTCCAACAACGTGGTGCCACTGGTCAGCGTCATAAATAATAATATCAGAGTCACGAGCAATCCAGTCACTCCCAGTGCTTGACACGCCGAATCGAATCCTTCCATCAACTAATTGTAAGGCATAACTATAACCGCCACCAGAACTTGTTTGTTTGCCAAGTATCTGATAAGTCCCAGTTATTGGGAATCCTTTAATCCAAGCAGATAGAGTCAGGTTCCTAGTAATATCAAGCGATAGATCATCAGGAACAAGCAAGTACTCGTTTGAGGTGTTGCTGAAACTCAAGGCATTACCGCTGATACCACTTACCCATACAGGAGTATTACCAAATGAGCCATCATTACCATAACTAGTGGCATCAGCAACTATTGAACCAGCGTACTCATCCATGTGATACAAACCAACAGTGTTACCATATAATGAGCCGTGATTCTTGCCTATAGAATCAACAGTCTTGTTCTCCTCATCATTATCAAAACTATAATAAGAAACAAGGCCAGTATCATTACCGTAAACACTCTCCTGACTTCCAATAGTTACTGTTGGCTCGGTCGAGGCGTACTTTCGTACATAAAAATCATCAAAATAAACTTCAGTATTGCAGGACTGTAAAGCAACCGCGGTCCATGTCTGGTCCCAGTCAGAGTCAGTGAAGCTGTTAGTTGTTCCGTCAACCGTAATCTCAACGTTTCCTGAACCATCAACTTTAGTTATTAATTCATACCAAACATTTTCATTTATAGTAAATGCTTGATCATGTATTGTCATCCATGAATCACTTACTCTAGCATGACCTCTTAAAACATTAGTGGCTTCATTTCTTAATTCTGAATGTAGTAGGTTTCCATCATCATAATATTTTGATGAATAAGCAGCATAAGAATTCTCCCCGGTTATAATCTTTATTTTACTACTAATAATCCTTTCATCAATGCTTGGTAAACGAATTGATTTTAAACCCCCTTGCCATAAATCTACCCCGCATGTAAGAGCGGTATTCTTAATAAAACCATTATTCTCAATCCAAGTACCACCAATAACCGTCCATTTATCACTATAGCCCCCATCCTCAAAGTCATCAAAGAATTCAAACACCAAGTCACCATTACTCCTTGAATTAGCTCCTGGATTGCCGTGATACATCTTGATATCAGTATCACTACTTGACTGGAGATTAGACCTGACCCATACTTTATCATCGTACTCATGGAAGTAGTTAAGTTCCTGACCCGACTCATTAATGAAACGCAGGTCAGCGTAATCATACCGCCCTTTTCGCTCATCATATAAGCCGCTAATCTCCTCATCACTGAGAGGACGGGTATAAACCCTTACCTCATCAATCACGCCATTAAAACCCCTATCAGTATAAGAGCCATAATAACCCCTGCCGATTTCCAAGTCATCATCATTAGTTGATGATAAGTCGCCGTACGTGGTTGTCCTGCTCGTCTTAAACTCACCGTTAACAAAGATTGACTGGGTATTAGTAGCAGTATCGTATCGCCCCACTATGTGATACCATTTATCAGTTTCAAAAGCGTAGTCATAATCAAGGTCGTCATAATAAAAAGCAAGAGTAAAGGTGTCAGCATCTCTAAAGCCGAAGTGCAGCGCCCGGGAAGTGCCCACCCAATCACCCTTAAATAATACAAAACCATTACTGCTAAGAGACTCAGGTTTAACCCACGCGCTGAGAGTGAACGAGGAGCCGTCAAGGTCAGGGTTATCACCACAATTAACATGGTCCTGGTCACCATCAAAAAACAAGCCGGCTCCTTTACCCTCATAACCTTCTGAATATTCTATGAATTCTGCTTTTTGAGCATAGAATAATGATTTGATTTCTTCAGCATTTAATGCTTGGTCAATAATTATTGGTTCATCAATAGTTCCGTCTAAATTATACCCTCCTGAATATCCTCCAAAATTTAAATCAGAACCA
>WJKC01000018.1 GCA_014729335.1 archaeon
GGTCATTATCTGATAAAATAAGCGCCAGCAAGTTATGAACACAGGATTCCAAGCATCCTTGACCGCCGGCAGCTTCAATCTCGTAAACACTTTCTGAAATATGCAAGTCGCAGTATAAGTCAAGCAGTTCATACTTAACATTTTTGAACAAGTTCATCCTGACTATTATTTATTTTTCAAAACTTAAAAACGTTTGAAAAAGCTTAAAAACCCTTAACTAATCGTGAAACAGTACAATGCCAACCAAGAAGGAATTAGTTAAGAAAATTAAGAATAAGTACACCAAGCCTGAGTTAAAAAAGAAGTGTAAAGGCTTATTAGATTTTAATAAGAGCGTAACTAAGAAGGACTTATTAAAGAAGCTTGAAGGACTTAAAAAAGCCGAGTTAGAAAAATTATTAATAAAGAAAGAGGAGAAACCTCAGAAGAAAAAAGAGAAGAAGCGTGAGAAAAAAGAGAAAGGAATGCTTGTTCCTAATGATGATTACTTGAAATTCGGGGTTCATATTGGGACTAAGAATAAGAGCCGGTTCATGAAGAACTTTATCTACAAGATAAGACCTGACGGCTTGGCAATATTTGATGTTAAGAAAATAAACAAGCGTTTAAAAACAATATGTGAATACCTGGCTAAATTCGAGCCTGAGGAGATACTAATTGTTTGCAAACGGGAGAACGGTGAGAAGCCGTTAAAGATGCTGTCAATGGCAACTGGTATTAAGACTATTACCGGGCGATACCTGCCTGGTATAATGACTAACCCTAATAATGACCAGTTCATTGAGCCTAAGGTGGTGGTAGTGACTGATACTTGGTATGATAAGCAGGCATTAAGCGACGCGGTTAAGAGCGAAGCAGCCATAATAGCCCTGACTAACACTCATACAATAACAGCTAACGTTGACATCGCCTTGCCGTGCAATAACAGGGGTCATAAGAGCCTGGCACTAGTTTACTGGATTATTGCCCGGGAGTATGCTAAAACCCGCGGCATGAAGTTTGAATTCGAGAAAGAAAAGTTCATATAAGTTGATTAAAGTTAATAAAGCACGCTTAACTTAGATGAAGTTAAATCTTTGTTAGAAAGGTTTATCTAATAAGATTTCATTTAATACTTTAATGGCGTTGTTCTCACGCGAGATGGTGGCTGCTGGTTCATTCTACCCGGCTAATCCTGAGGAGTTAAGAGAGGTTATCGATGACTTCTATACTGCGAAGAGGCCTTACAAGAAGAGGGAGGGCTTTCTTCAGGGGATGATAGTCCCGCACGCCGGTTACGTCTATTCAGGCAGGACTGCAGCAAAAGCTTTTTATGAGTTAAGCAAGCACGAGGCAAGGACTTTTGTAGTTCTCGGACCAAATCATACCGGCATGGGTGAGGACCTAAGCGTGATGTACAACGCTGCTTATAAAACACCGCTGGGAAGGGTTAAGATTGACGCTGAATTAGGCAGGAGTGTCTGCAAAGAAATGAAGGTGCAGAATGACTTCCTAGCCCACTCGCGCGAGCACAGCATTGAGGTGCAGCTGCCGTTCCTTCAATACTTATTTAGTGATGAAGTGAGGGTGCTGCCAATAATAATTGGTGACGTTGAAATAGATGAGTTGAAAAAGCTGGGCAAGTTACTGGCTGATAAGGACGTGACAATCATCGCTAGCAGCGACTTCACTCATCACGGCAGCGCTTACGGCTACAGCCCGTTCCAGAACGTTAAGCTGGAATTAAGAGAGCATGATATGAAAGCTATAGAGTTAATACAGAAACTAAAGGTTAAGGAGTTCCACGAGCTAGGGAGGGGAAGCACTATCTGTGGTTACAAGCCAATCACCTGCTTGTTACAGGCTATGAAGTCAAGAGGGGCTGAAGCCAAGTTCCTGGAGTACTCAATAAGCGCTGACGTGACAAAGGACTACGAGAACGTGGTGGCTTATGCAAGCCTGGTGTTCAGATGATGATTATTAAACAGAGGAAGGGGTCTCCTTGACACTTATGAAAGCTTGATGTTCAAATGATAATTAAAAATAAGACTAACGGCAAGGTATTGGCTCGTAATGCCTGGGTCTGTGAGTCTCTTAAGGCTAGGTGTAGGGGCTTAATGTTCAGACGCATCAGTGAAGAGGAGGGCTGCGTATTATTAAATCCTTATAATGATGTGTTGGGGGCTAGTATTCATATGTTCTTTGTGCCTCAGGACTTGGAAGTATTATGGGTTGACGAGGATTACAGGGTGGTTAGTGTCAGGAAGTGTCAGAAAGCAACCCTTAACCCGCTTACTTGGCGCACTTATACTCCTTCAAGACCAGCCAAGTACGTAGTGGAATTACTAAACGCCAAGGGGACTTTAAAGAATGACAAGATACAATTCATAAAATAAAAAAAAGAGAGAAGGGGAGTTGAGAGGGGCAACAGCCCCTTCGGACGCTAAGGGGACTTTAAAGAATGACAAGATACAATTCATAAAATGGAAATATTAATAACCTTTCTTAGTATTTGTTGAAGTTAATGCTTGAAGCAGTACTAGTAGCGCTCGGGGTCTCAATCGGGGTTAATGTCTTAATGTTCATCCCTGCCTTTATTTATAAGACTGATAAACTAACTGATTTATCTTACAGCTTGACTTTTATCATACTGGCAACCATTCTTTTCTTATTCAACACTTATAGTCTTTCTAAATTAATACTCTACTTCATGGTGGCTGCCTGGGGCGCGAGGCTCGGCACTTACTTATTCATCAGGATTCGTAAGATGAAGAAAGACCCTCGTTTTGATGACAAAAGAGGCGACTTCTTCAAGTTCCTGAAGTTCTGGCTGGTGCAGGGCTTAACTGTCTGGCTGGTGATGATGTCAAGCACTGTCTTCTTTAATTTAAGTAATACTAGTTTCAATTACTTGTCATTGATTGGCTTAATAGTGTGGGGCGCGGGTTTAACAATCGAGTCAGTGGCTGATTACCAGAAATACCAGTTCAAGACTAACCCAAAGAATAAGGGTAAGTGGATTGAGTCAGGGTTATGGCATTACTCAAGACACCCTAATTACTTTGGTGAGATAATGAACTGGGTTGGCATCTACTTATTCACGCTCTCATCATTTAACTTATTAAACGCGCTGGTAGCACTGGCAAGCCCTGGTTACATAACAATCACTTTGTTATTTATCAGCGGCATCCCTCCTTTAGAAAAACACTCTGACAAGAAGTACGGCAAGTATAAAGGGTACAGGGATTATAAGAAAAGGACCAGCGTCCTGATACCATGGTTTACTAAGAAGTAATTAACTTTTTATTATCAAGAGTATTACTAACTTTCATGGCTTGCGAGGAAATGGTGTTCTGGGCTGGAGGAGTATTATTCAGCCTCACTAGTATAATGTTTTTATTGTTAAAAAAGAATAATGAGTCAATAGCCTCAATTAACTTGTTGGTTAATTGCATCACAATAGTCTCCTACGCAGTGATGATTTTCGGGCTAGGGACGATAACAGCGCCTAATGGCGAGCTAATCTACTGGACCAGGTGGTTATTCTACGCTGGCAGCTGCAGCTTATTAATGTATGAGACAGGGGTTCTTCTTAAGAAGTCAAAAACCACTATTAGTGAAATGATGGTGTCAAACATTATTGTAATGGTCACAGGGTTCCTGGCAAGTTATACTATTGGTTTAAGCAGGATAGTTTTCTTCTCAATTAGCTCGGGAGCTTTCATCTACGTTTTATACTTAATTAATAAGAAGTCGGGCAGGAAGTCATTATTCAAGAAAACAATTAAGTGGTACATCACCCTGTTCTGGTCAATGTTCCCCTTAATCTGGCTGCTCAGCCCTGCTTACTCAATGGTGCTTAATGCTTACTGGACTGCCACGTTCTACCTGATTCTTGACTTCATTACTAAAGTATTGTACGGCTTGTTCACGGTTAAAAAAAGCTAGTTAAGCCAGGCAATAGAGAAGTTAAGAATAGTGGCTGCTGTGACCCACGCAAGGTAAGGCAGTAATAAGTAACCAGCAGTCTTGTTAATACTTCTAAACTCAATCATGGTTGCCAGGATGAAGAACCATAAAAATATTATCTCAATTAACCCGCCAACCAGTGATTTAAAGCCAAAGAAGATGATTGACCATAAAGCGTTAAGACCTAGTTGAATAAGGTATAACGCGCATGCGAGTTTAGCATCCTTTGACTTGAAACCCTTAGTCCAGATGATATAGAAAGAGATACCCATTAAGGTGTAAAGCGAGGTCCACATCGGGCCGAACAACCAGTTAGGGGGCGTTATTGACGGCTTGTTAAGCGACGCGTACCACGTAGGGATTGATTGGAAAGTAAATATTGAGCCAATCATGCCAGCTGCCTGGGCAATGATTACTGAGATTATTAACTTTTTCCAGTCAATCTTTAACTTCATAATAAGCTATTAAAGATTACTAATTAAAATACTTTTCAGCTTTAGGTAATAATTCATTAAGGAATCGCTTACCTGTCTCTGTCTTAAATAAAGGCGCTCTGAACTCTTTATAATGATTCAAGAATAAAGGGTAAACCTCTTCACTAAGAGTAGGAGTAACAGCTTCAACATCAATCTTAGATAAGTTATCAGCTTCAAAAACTAGTTGGTGATTACGTGATTTAATCTCAAGGTCATCATGATGCTTAACCAAGTAAATAATCTCCTTAATCTCAGGTTTAGAGTAATCGCCTAGTTTCTTAAGAATTACTTCAGCTTTCCTCGCGCCCTCAACAGCGTGGAACCTCTTTAATTCCTTAATCCGCTTAAGCCTGTCCTTGTTTAAGTCTTCAACAACGGGGTAGCCAATGTCATGCAAGTACATAGCAGTCACAAGGACTTTCTCATCACCACCCTCCTTTTCAATTAATTTTCTCATCCAGTTAACAGCGTTAAGCGTGTGAGGCACATCCCAATCCTTCCTGCCTTTACTTAAGTGCTTTAATGCTTCTTTCTTTAATCGTTCTTCAAGCTCCTTAGTTAATTTCATAATAACTCATTAAGCTCCGAAATAGTTGCGCTGTTCCGAGCCCCCAGCTTGGTGACGCATATATTACTAGAGATGATGCCCCACCTGCAAGCCTCCTTTAATGACTTGCCTTTAAGATGAGCTGAGATAAAGGCGCTGGCAAAAGCGTCGCCGGCGCCAGTCGTGTCAGTCACAGGGTAGTCAAGCGACTTAGTTTTAAAAGACTCATCCTTGGTGCGAAGGTAGCAGCCGTAGCGGCCCCGCTTAACAACCACTACCTCAACCCCAGCCTCAACTAGTGCCTGAGCAGCCCGCTTATAAGATAAGCCGGTGATGCTGCGAGCCTCCTCCACGTTAGGGAAGAACACCTTAACATTCTTCAGATAAGGCTTTAATTCATCAAGCTTATACTTAGAAATTGTTGAGCCAGGGTCAACACTGACGCTGCCCTTAACCTGCTTTAATAATGATAACGGGGGAGTGGCTAGGTGAAGGTGCTCTGCCTTGTTAAAATAAGATTTAAGTCTTAATCCCTCTAAGTTAGTGTTAGCTCCAGGGTACTTGAAGAACTTCTTAAAGCGCTTCCGGGTGAATACGACGACGAACCCAGTATGCTCAGGCACCCGCTTAACTAACGGCTTAACACCCTCGCTCTCTAAGGAATCAACAACCCTCTCTGCAAAGGAATCCCTGCCAATAAAGCCTAGAAAGGCTGCTTCCAAGCCCAGGCGGGAGCAGCCAACAGCGAAGTTGCAGGCGCTGCCGCCTGCCCGGGTAATGAATTCCTCATTGGTTTTAAGGTTATTTGAATTAATAATCAAGTCAACATTAGCATTACCAACACTTAAAACATCAAACACCACTAACCACTTCCTTAACAGTTAAGCAGTCATTCTTTAAACCCTTTACCCGCTGGCATACCCTGGTAATCATTGGCGGTGACAAGCCCAGTTTCTTCAGTAATGACTTCTTAGAGAAAACCCTTCGCGTTGAGTCATCAAGCACTAACTTACCATCATCTAACACAATAACCCTGTCACAAGTGCCGGCAATAAACTCAATATCATGACTAGCAACAATGAAAGTCTTATCCTCAGATAAGCTTTTAACAATCTTAGTCACCACTCGCTTGCCAACCGGGTCCTGGCCAGTGGTCGGCTCGTCAAGGATTACAGCGTCAGTATCCATTGCAAGTATTGAAGCAATAGTAATCAGCTTACGCTGGTTGTAACCAACATCGTAAGGATGTGACTTACGGCGCTTCCATAAACCAACCTTTTCCAATGAATCCTTAACACTTGACTTAAGCTCTTTCTTCTTAAAACCAAGGTTCCTGGGTCCAAAAGCCACCTCGTCAAAAATGGTTGAGGAGAAAATCTGGTCATCAGGGTTCTGGAAAACGTAGCCGACAATGCTTGATAAAGAAGCAATGCTTTGAGGAACCGTGTCCTCGCCATTAATCAAAACCCTGCCTTTTGAAGGCTTCAGCAAGCCGTTGCACAACTTCATGAGCGTTGTCTTGCCGCTGCCGTTCTGCCCTATTAATCCAACGCGCTCGCCACTCTTAATACTAAAACCAATACCCCTCAAAGCAGTCACCCCCACGGGATACGTGAAGGATACCTTCTTAAAATCAATCACTTAACCACCTTCCTTAAACCCTCAACCGCCTCCTTAACGGTTATTGGGAGCTCCTGCT
The DNA here is from genome assembly GCA_014729335.1 of archaeon. Classification (GTDB taxonomy): domain Archaea; phylum Nanobdellota; class Nanobdellia; order WJKC01; family WJKC01; genus WJKC01. Next base: position 6,671 of record WJKC01000018.1, read on the forward strand.
TCCATTTACGCTTTTTTTTCAAAGCCTCACCTAATAAAGTAACAGGTAAGGGGTCAATCTTATTACGCTTCAACAACTTAGTATCACTAAGTATCTCCTGGGGAGAACCATCACGAACCACCCTGCCGTTATTAAATAATATTATCCTGTCAGCGTAGCGGGCGAGGTACTCCAGCTTATGAGTAACAATAATGATGGTCTTGCCCTGATTATTCAACTTCTTAACTAATGAGAACACTGCCTCAGTTCCGCCCGGGTCAAGGTAGCCGGTGGGCTCGTCAAGGATTAATATCTTAGGCTCCAACACTAAAACACTGGCAATACCAACCTTCTGCATCTGACCACCACTAACCTCAAAAGGGCTGCGCTTTCTCAATTCATATAAACCCACCCGCTTAAGCACTGACTTAATCCGCTTACCCATCTCAGACCGCGGCACGCCGGTGTTCTCCAACCCAAAAGCCACTTCCTCCTCAATAGTCAAGCCCGCCCCAGTTAACTGTGACTTAGGCGACTGCATTATGATGCCGACACGGGATGATAACTCGCCAATACTGCTATCCTGAGTGTCCAACCCGTCAATAATTACTTTACCGCCCTTAACCCTGCCCTGACTAAGATGAGGGACCACGCCCATGATAGAGTAACAAAAAGCTGTCTTGCCGCTGCCGCTGGGGCCAAGTAAACCAACAAATTCACCCTTTTTTATTTTCAGATTAACTCCCTGCAAGTCATGCTCTTCCCGCTCAAAATAATGCCACTTGAAATCCTTAAACTCTATAACCGTCATCCAATCACCCTGAACACCACGTAAATAATTAGTAATACAACAGATAAAGCAATTAATAACTTATCAGTTAAGGTTATGTTCTCAACATACAATGAAGTCTTATCTGCTGTTGAACTAAAACCCCTGACCTCTAAAGCAATTGTCCGCTCATAAACCTTCATCACGCTGCCAAGAACTATAGGCCCTAGTAATGGCACGTAAGCACCCAGTCTCTTAGTAATACTGCCCTTAGTCTCAAGACCCCTGGCCCGCTGGGCGTCAATAATAGTTTCAGCCTCCCGCAGCATTAAAGGCACAATCTGAAGAGTCGCGTTAACTAGGAAGCCTAGTTTATGAGGAAAGCCAATAGTCCTTAAAGAAGTAACCATCCTGCCAGGATAAGTGGTGAGGATGAACAAGTAAAAAACACTGATTAAAGCACTAATCTTAAAACCAAAGAATAATCCATAATAAAAACCTTCAAGCGAGATATTAATAGTATAAAAGGAGAATAATACTTCCTCACTGATGCCAAAAGGATTGAACAAGCCGTGAATCATCAAAGAGAAAAGGAATATTGGACCAATCATGAAAACAAGGCCCTTAATAAAATCCCTCCCAACCTTCCCAAGGAAAGCCAATAAAAGAATTATAATATTAACAACTATGAAAAGGGTCATTGACCCTGAAAACAGGAATAAAACAACCACTAAGGAGACCCATGAGAACTTAACTAACGGGTTTAAAGAGTGAATCACTGAATCCTTCTTAATATAATTAGTCTTGAGAAAAGCCATTTAAGAAAAAAATAAGAAAAGAAAAATTATAAACCCTTTGATTACTTATTCCTAAGCATTCTGGAAGGCAGTTTCTTCATAACCGCGAACACGATGAATACAGACAATACTTTATCAAGCAAGTCAGTCACTAACTCGCTGCCAAAAACAGCGGTTAACAACCCGGTTGATTCCTCGGTTCCAAGAATCATAGCAGTTATCAAGTCAGCGCCAGCACCAGTAACGCCGCCAAAGAAATAGACGGTTATGGGAGCTGAGATAACAGTTGCAGCAAAAGCCAGTATCAAACCAGTGCCTAATACTTCAACCCAGTTAGACTTCTCAGTGAACCTGCCGGTCTTATACATGTAACCGGCAATCAAACCAATAACCGCGTTAACAATACCATAAGCAGCGCCTATCGGGTCAAAAGTAAAGTTCTTAACAAGGTTTGTCAAGCCTCCTGCGGCAAAACCAACCCATGGACCAGCCAGCACAGCGGCAATAATGGTTCCAATCGTATCGCCCCAGATAGGAAGCTTAAGTGTCTGAACCAGGAAACCGCCAGCCCAGTTAATACCAATAGCAATTGGTATTAACGCTAATCCGTAAGTGCTGAACTCCTTCTTTAATTCTTCCAGAAAACCTTTCTTAGTTTTTTTAGCCATTTATTTATCCCTCAATTTTTTTATCGCAGATAAAGCGACCATGATTGAATTACGCTCACCTTCATAAGCAGGTCCTTTACGACTACTAATCTGCTCAACGTAATCAGTGATACCGCCCTCAGGCTCCTCAACATGAAACTCTGAAACAATATTCAAGATACTGCCGGTCTTAACCTTTAATAACCTGCTAATAATAAATAATGGTGATGTTTCAAAGTCACTTCCTAATAAGCCAACCCTTGACCAGAACTGCTCAACCTTGTCATTATCAGGCTGGTAAAAACCGTCATGACTGCGGGTAACACCCTCATGATACTTAACACCTAATCCCTCAGCACTCTTAACAAGGGCTTTCAGCACTTTCTTATTAGGGTAAGCGGGAGTTGATTTATCAGCGTACAATCTTGACACCCCGTCCTCTCGCACGCAAGAACTAGGTATTATTAACTCACCCTCCTTCATACCCTTCTGAAGAGCCCCGCTGCTGCCAACCCTTATTAAAACCTGAGCACCACATTTAACTAATTCATGAATAGCAATCGCAATGCTTGGACCACCCATGCCGGTTGAGCAGACAGTTACTGGAACCCCCTTATAATCACCGTTATAAACCAAGTAACCTCTATAATCACTAATCTTCTTAGCATTCTTTAAGTGCTTTGCAATCCTTAAAACCCTCCCGGGGTCGCCGGGCAATAAGCAGTACTTATTAACATCCTTTTTACCAACCCTCAAGTGCGGCTGCTTCATTTATAACTAAGTATTACAGCATCCTCTAATAAAAACCTTACTTACTTAAATAGTTAGGAAAATAATGCTGATAATTGAAAAGATTAGTCCAATAACCACTCGCTTATCAACTTTTTCTTTCAAGAAAACAAATCCAAGCAGTGATGGTATCAAAGTAATGCCGACGTTGTGCAGTGGTACAACCCTTGAAGCACTGGTTAAACTAATAGCCAGGTAATAAAATGATAAACCAGTTGACACAAGGAAGCCTGATAACAAGGCAACACCCAGCTCCCTCTTACTAAGCCTTGGAGTCAAACCCTTATAAAGAAGGTAAGAACTAACTCCCACAAAGCTCCCGAAGTACTGGAATAAAAGAATAACTAATGGGTGAACACTAAGGGAAAAAAACTTAACAAGAAACAATACTGTGCCCTGGATAACCATTGCAAAAAGAGAGAATAACAGCCAGTTCAAGGCTGCTCACCTCCAAGCAAGTAGACAGCTGTTACACCAAAGAACAAACCTAATACTAAGTTAAACGTTAATGGCTCGCTTAAAAAAACCAGTCCAAGAACAGCTGTTACCAGCATCTTAAGATTAAACACGGGCGAGACCCTTGACAACGAACCCTTCTTAAGAGCAAGGTAGAAGAAAGCAATACCCAGAACATAAAAAAAACCTAACAAGAATATTAAATAACCTCCCTGCTCAAGCCTTGCCTGAAGTAAAAAGGAATAAAACCAGACCAAGGGGATGGCAATCAAGTACTGGTAAAAAAGAACAACCAAAGGGTTAACATCCTTAAACAACTTCTTAACCAGGAAAGTGCTGAGGCTCATCAAGACAAAAGCAATAACAACATATAACAACCATAACATTAACTTAAAGCAAGGTTTTTATTAAATAAAAGAGTTTAGTAAAAAAATGATGGAAGCATTAAAAGCAATCAACACCAGAAGAAGCGTCAGGAAGTATAAAAAGAAAAAGGTTCCTAAAAAAATAATCAAAGAACTAATCAATGCAGCGCGCAACGCGCCGTCAAGTTATAATGAGCAGCCATGGGTGTTCATTACAATCACTGACAAGGAAAAACTAAGAAAAATCGCTGAGCCGGAAGAGCAGAAAAGCAACTTCTTAAAAGACGCTCCATTAGTAATCGCGTGCTGTTATGATGAAAAAAAGAGCAGCACTAAGATACATAACCTTGAGAACGTCGCAGTCGCGGCTGAGAACATCCTAATAGCAGCTAATGCCTTGGGTTTAGGCGCCTGCTACGTGACAGCCTTCACATCAAAGTACCCGGTGATTGAGAAAAGAATAAGAAAAGTATTGAAGCTCCCGGGAAACGTTCACCCTGTATGCTTAATAACTATTGGCTACCCTGACGAGGAACCAGTTGATAAAGAAATGAGGCCGTTGAAAGAAGTGTGGAAAAAGGAGGAGTACGTATAAATGGACGCTGTTAAAGCAGTGATGACTCGCAGGAGTATCAGGAAATACAAAAAAAAGGATGTTCCTAAAAAGCTAATAATGAAATTAATTGACGCTGCAAGGCAGGCGCCCAGCGCCTACAATGACCAGCCGTGGGAGTTCATAGTAGTTAAGAACAAGGAGACGATGAAGAAAATAACCAAGTACAAAAGCAAGTTCATGCTTGACGCGCCGGTATGGATTTTCTGCGGTTATAATAAAAATAAAAGCAGCACTGAACACGACCTTGAGAACACTGCCCTGGCAATCGAGAACTTATTAATAACAGCCCATGCCATGGGCTTAGGAGCAGTTTACACAGGCGGTTACGACCCGGGAGATAAAAGTTTAGAAAAAGCAATCAGCAAAGCACTTAACCTGCCTAAGAATGTTCACATTGTATCAATAGTCTGCGTTGGCTGGCCTGACGAGGAGCCAGGGGAGAAAGAGATGAGACCATTAAGCAACATGACTCACTTCGAGACCTTCTGAAGCTCCTTAACTAACTCATTAATTGTTAACACATCACTTGGCATGCCCTTAACACCCTGACCCAACTGGGTTATTAACGGCGGCTTCAAATAAGTCTTGTTAAGCAGTTTTTTCTTAGTAAAAGCCTTCTTAGGCGAGCCTTCAAATATTACTCGTGAATCATACATCATTACCACGCGGTCAGCAACTTTTGAAACAAGCTCCATGTTATGCGAGATGATGATAACTGTATGCTCTTTCCTTAACTTATTAATAAGTGATTCAACCTTAACTATCCCCTGATGGTCCTGGCCGTTAGTGGGCTCGTCAAGTATTATCACATCAGGCTTCATCGCAATGATTGAAGCCATGGTTACGAGCTTCTTATCATTAAGATTCATGTCAAGCGGGTGTTTTTTACGGGACTCCCATAAACCAACCATTTTAAGAGCGTTCTTAACACTTGACTTCAACTCTTTTCCTTTAAAGCCAAGGTTCTTAGGTCCAAAAGCCACCTCTTCATAAACCTTGCTCATGAATAACTGGTCATCAGGGTCCTGGAAAACGTAGCCGACAATCTTTGATAACTGGGCAGTTGTTAAATCCCTAGTATCCTTACCCTCAACAAGCACCTCGCCCTTAGTCGGCTTAAGCAGCCCGTTGAAATGCTTGACAAGCGTTGTCTTGCCGCTGCCATTCTGCCCAATAATAGCGGTTACCTCGTCCTCATTAAGCTCTAAATTAATATCACGAAGAGCAGTCACCTTAGCCGGGTAAGTAAAAGTCACCTTGCTGGCTTTAATAATCGGCGTCACTTCTTAACCACCTTCTTAATCATCTTCTTAGCATCACCCAGGGTCAAGCATAAAGAACCCTTATACAAGCCCTCCTTAATTAACTGCTCAGATAACTGTGTATAAACAGAGGGGATAATTCCATTACGTCTTAATAATTTAACATCAGTTAGTATTTTCCTAGCTTTATCAACCTTAACCAGCTTGTTTTTATTAAGAATTGCAACCCTGTCAGCGAACTCAGCCAAGTAGTTAATCTTCTGAGTGTTAAGGATAATGGTTATACCCTTCTTAGCCAGCTTCTTAATAAGGTCAAAAACCTGAGAAGTGCCCAGCGGGTCAAGCTGGGCAGTCGGCTCATCCAGCACAAGTATCCGCGGCTGCATTATTAACACGCTGGCAATAGCAACTTTTTGCTGCTGGCCCCCTGATAACTCAAAAGGACTGCGATTCCTAAAAGACTCTAAACCAATTAGTTTAACCATCTTCTTAACACGCTTATTCATCTCTTTTTGGGGGACGCCCAGGTTCTCCAGTCCAAAAGCCAGTTCCTCCTCAACAGTTGTCCCAGCACCGGTTAACTGGGTGTCAGGCGACTGGAAAATCAAACCTACACGGGTTGATAACTCGGCAATGCTTGACTCCTCAACACTTAAACCATCAACCACTAATTCGCCTTTAATCCTGCCAGGGAAGAAGTGAGGGATTAATCCGAGCATTGTCATACAGAAAGTGCTCCTGCCTGAGCCAACGCGGCCAATAACACCAAGGAACTCCCCCTCCTTAACTGACAGGTTAATATTCCTAAGAGTAGGTTTTTTATAACCTTGATAAGTCCATGAGAAATCCTTAAACTTTACAATAGCCATGAAACCACCCCGTAAATAATTGAAAGAATAATTGAGCTGGCAGTTATTAATTTATCCTGCTTAGTGAACTTAACATCGCGGTACCTGGTCTTATCACACTCAGCCCTAAAAGCCCTAGCCTCCAACGCCATTGCCCGCTCAACAGCGTTCTGAACCGAGCCCATGAATAAAGGACCAAGCAATGGAGTATAAGCTTTCAAACGCTTAATAACACTACCCTGAGTCTCCAAGCCCCTGCTCCGCTGGGCTTCAATAATAACCTCTGTCTGGGAAGTGACCCGCGGGATTAACTGCAGTGTAGTTATTAAAACATAGCCAAGCCAGTGAGGCATGCCCCGCTCCTTTAACTCTGACACCAAGTCCCCGGGGTGAGTGGTTAAGACAAATAAGTAACCATAAACCATGATGACTAACAAGCGGGCTGAGATATCCACTGCGTATAATAATCCTTCAAGCCAGATAGCAAACCCGAAAGGGAGCTGGACCAGCACTGTCTCCCTGAAAGGATAAAAGAAACTCTGAATACCAAACAAGAACACGAAGATAATGAACAAATAACGGAGCGGTTTAAAAACCTGTCTTAACAGTTTTGCCTCATAAGCAAATGGTATGATGAAAAAGAAAAGTATTAAGTTATACATAAAATTCTTCAACAAGAAGCTGAGGGTTATAGCACAAACAGCTAACACTAATTTTGTTAAAGGGTTCAACTTATGGAAAAAGGACTTCTTTTTAACATAAGAGATTAACACTGCCTCGGGCATTGTATTAAAGAATAATTAAATAAAAGAATAAAAAGTTATTGTCCTGTTATCTTATCTTGCTCGCGTACTTAAACATTCTCGCGTAGCGGTCTGGCAACCGCTTAATAGACAACCACGGCACGAATACGGCTATCACCGCCTTATCCAGTATCTCAACCAGGAACCTTGATGCAAATATTGAGGTCCAGAAGTTCTGACCCATTGCCAGGAAGAAACCAAACACCAAGTCAATTCCAGCGCCTGAGACGCCGCCCCTGACAAATACCACGATTACTGAACTAATAGCTGCTGCTGTCACGGCTATTCCCACGCCGCCAAGAAATACCTGCCACCACTTCTTAAACCAGCCCTTGTAAGTGAAATAACCTGCTAGCATTCCTATACCTAACTGCACTGTTCCGAAGAACACTGAAGTCGCGCGTCCATAAATAAGCGCTGTGACAACGTTAGTCAAAAAACCGCCCACGCCCGCGACCCAAGGCCCGCATAGCATTGCAGTAAAGATTGTTCCAATAGTATCCAGCCATATTGGCAGTCCAAGCGCCTGGTGTATCAACCTGCCTGCCTGGTTAATACCAATAGCGATTGGTATCATAACTATCGCAACTGTCGTGAACTCGGATTTTATTCGTTCAATAATCCCCTTCTTTGCCTTTGTTTTTTTCTTTGTTTTTTTCTTAACCAATCAACCCACCTCCTCTAATTTTTTAATAGCATTAAGAGCCACCATTATAGCGTTCTTCTCTCCCCGACGCCTCTCTTTTTCCTGTTTAATAATATCCTTATGAGTTTGCTTCTCAGCAATGTTCAACCCGCCGTAAGCAATGAATCCGGCCCGAACACCCCTCAGCCTCGCCAGTATGAAAAGCATTGATGACTCCATATCACTCGCGAGAACCCCTCTCTTTGACCACTCCATCATCTGCTCCCGATGACTCTTTGAGTAAAAAGCGTCAGTGCACATTGTCAAGCCGTAATGAAACTTCTTGCCTGACTCACGGGCGCTGTTAATCAAAGCATTAAGAACATCATAATTAGGCACTGCTGCGAACTCGTAGCGCTCGTACGCAAGAGTACTGTCCTCCTCCTTACACACACCAGTGCTGATAACCAAGTCCCCGGTCTTCATACCTTTCTGAAGCATGCCGCAGCTGCCTGCCCGGATAATAGTCTTAGCACCAACATTGATTAACTCCTCAATAGCTACTGCAGCGCTCGGACCACCAATACCAGTATTACAGATGGTTACCGGCACTCCCTTGTACTCGCCGTTGGCAATAATGTAACCACGATTAACACTAACCTTCTCAGCTTTATCAAGCAGCTTCATGATAACGTCAACCCTTTCAGGCCTGCCAACTATTAAGCAGTAATCATTAACCTCTCCCTTGTCCACCCTCAAGTGCGGCTGCTTCATCTATAGCTAAGTATTACAGCCTCCTCTAATAAAAACCTTACTTTAATTGTTTTTCAAGCTCAGTGAGCAAACCCATCAACGCTTTAGCCTCTGATTCATAAATAATTGAGCGGTTAAACACGTTCTTAAGGTATTCCTTCAATGACTCGTCACGTCCGCATAAATCGCTCAGGTTATAAAACCGCTTAAGAATCTCACCCCTATAACCAGCTGAGATTGACTTCTTATTTAAACCACTAACCTTAAGCTCATAAAGAATTATTGCTACTGCATGGCTAAGGTTAAGTGATGAGTAACTAGTGCTAGTTGGTATTGTAATGACAGTATCACACTTCTTAAGAACTCTGTTTGGCAAACCATTATCCTCTCTTCCAAATAGCATCACTGCCTCACTTGGCAGAAAACCTAGTTTATCAGGGGTTGCTGCCTGCCGGTGAGTCTTGCGAGTGAAAGCCTTGCTAGTAGTGCCAGCAACATAGTGCTTGAATAATTCACGCTCACCAACCAATTTAGCCTCACTTAATATGTCAACCCCGTGGCAAGCCCTTTGCAAAGACTCATTATCAAGGTGGCTGCACTGAGGGTTAACTAATAATAATTCTTTAAAACCAAAATTCTTCATTGCCCTGGCAACAGCGCCGATATTACCCGGTGTTATTGTTTCAAACAAGGCTATCCTCATAACGCTTCTTATAAACCTCGTAACTCTCACTAAGCCCTTTCTTAATATTTAAACCAAGATAAACAAGACTAGTAATATAAAAAACGTTAAAAACAGATGTTATCAAAGGTATTTGAAAATAAGCCATGCCAGCATTACCAGCCAAGCCACAAGCAGCTGCTAGGATAGTGCCCCAAATCAAGTCACCATTAGCTTCCAATGACTTTTTCCTAGCCGCCTTATCCAACAACTCATGGTCAAGCGTTTCATAAGCACTTAATAAGAAATTATTTAATACAGGATCAAAATAATCACTTGAGGAACTAGTTTCCAAATCATCAATAATTAAACCATAAGCTATCACGCCTTCCTCCTCAATTATCATACAATTAAATAAGTTCTAGGGCTCTCTTTAAAAAGTTTTTTAATAAATTAGTTAATTACTAACAAATATGTTCACAATCTTTGAAGTAATTGACATAATCATCACAATAATAGCTGCGGGGTACATCCTCCAGCCATTAACCAGGAATAACAAGCTTAAACACGCATTCGCTTTCGCAGGCATCAGCATCGTACTGCACGAGTTAGGCCATAAGTTCACCGCCCTAGCCAGTGGTTTCAGCGCAGCTTATCATGCCAACTTCATGGGATTAGGCTTCGGCTTGTTATTAAGGTTCTTCGGGCTACCAGTTTTCTTTGTACCAGCTTACGTCAGCATCAGCGGCAGCGGGTCAGTGATTGGCTACTTACTAACAGCGCTGGCAGGACCACTAACCAACCTAACAATCTACGGCTTATCAATGCTATTGCTAACAAGGTTCGCGCACATCAAATGGGTGTCAGACAACGCTGAGTTCATCAACGCCCTGAGAGTAATTAACTTATGGCTGGGAGTGATTAACCTTATACCAATACCAGGCACTGACGGGTTCAACGCCCTTAACAGCCTAAAGTCATTATGAACACCATCACTCACGCGTTAATAGGATTAGGACTCAGCGAGGCATTAATGCTCAACCCCCTCATAGTAATCATCGGCGCAGTCATACCTGATATTGACTACTTAATAAACCTCCCTCACCGGACAATAACCCACTCCTTACTATTCATTATACCAGCCTGCCTAATCACCTGGCGGTTAAAAGGCAAAAGAGCAGGCCTGGCGTTACTGGTCGGGCTCACATCACACTTAATGCTTGACGCAGCAACCACCCAGGGAGTGCCACTATTATACCCGTTAAGCAATTACTACGGTTTCAGCCTCTTTAACTCAAATAACCAACTAGCCAACCTAACAGTCATCATAATAGCCTTCCTACTAATAGTTAATAAAGACAGCGTGAACGAGTACTTATTCTCACTAAAAAGAGGCTGGGCATTAAAAGGAGTGCTGGGCTCCATCACAGCTTTATTCCTAATACTATTATTAACGCCGATTAACTACCAGTTAATGAGCATTAAACAAGTTAAACAGTCAAGCAGCGAGTCAAGAGTGGAAGTAACCGGCTTCATCTGCAGCAACGTCAGCCCTGAAAAGTCAAACAGCGGCAACGAGTACCAAGTATTCACACTATGTGACGAGACAAGCAACATCACGGTATGGAAAGGAGCATGGGTATTGGAAAACAATTTAAGCAAAGGGGACGTTATCCAATTAAGCGGGAGGTTCACAACCAAGTTCTCGCAGCCAGAAATATATTATGTTAAAAGTGTAAGTAAATGAAGCCAAAAATAACCCTTAAAGAAGTCAGCAACTTATTAATCTCAGTCCTAATCCTAGGCTTATTATTCTCCTTCCGCGACTTAACCAACATCGTGCCCAACACCCTAATCATCGGCTTAGCATTCATTGTCCACGAGTTAAGCCATAAATTCGTTGCCGAGCACTACGACTGCAAAACAATGTACGTCTTATGGCCCCAGGGAATAATGATATCAATCATCATCGGGTTGCTGACCCGCGGGGGAGTCATCTTCGCAGCCATCGGCTTCGTGAGCATTAAATCATTCTACTCAACCAGGGTTGGGTACAGATTCACCCACTTATCACTAGAGGAGATGGGTAAGATTAGCGCCTCAGGGCCAGCCAGCAACATAATACTAGGCATCATCTCAGCAATGCTGACACCAGTCCTGCCAATAATGGGTTTCAGCACAGCACTTAACTTCGTGCTAGCAATCTTCAACTTACTGCCAATCCCGCCCTTAGATGGAAGCAAAGTATTTGTCTGGTCAAGGATTGGCTGGGTGTCACTAATGGCTACCACCGTAACCGTTTACGCCCTAACCTTATTCATTAACCCATTAATCGCGGGCGCCATAGGGTTAATGGTGATGACCAGCCTAATCTTCTACACCTTCTACAAAGGATTATAAAAGAAGGGGGCTTCGCCCCCTCTCTACACCCCCTTGATGCTGGGAGCTCTAAAGGCTTCGCCCCTTCTCAACACCCAAGGATAAAAAGGTTTAAATAAAAATGGGTTATAGTAATTACTATCATGAGTAATGATAGACTAGTGTCTAAGAAGATTATTGGCAAGACCATTGTCAGCAAGACAGGCAAAACATTTGGCAAAGTCGGCGACATAATCTTTGAAACCAGGACTGGCGAGTTAATATACATCCTAATTGACAACCCGACCTCTTTTGCCACAACCTTTGAATTAGAAGCTAACAAGGAAGGACGATTACAAGTTCCTTTCAGCAGCGTGTTAGCAATCGGCGACTTCGTTGTAATCCAGGAAGAAGACATAGGGTAATGGAGTTAATAATAATCAGCGGGTTAATCACTATTGGAATAATACTACTAATCCTTGACCAAAGAGTCACAAAGTCCTCTTAAACCAGTCCCTGACAGCTACGCGGACTCTTCTTAAGTGAGACGAGCGCCAGATTGAGTGACCAGCGTTAGGAATGCTAACAAAGGACTTCTCGCCCATTAAGTCATTGTATAAACGCTTCATCATTGGCTGAGGTGTTACCTGGTCATCCTCACCTGACACTACTATTACTGGTTTCTCAAGATTACTCACTATTCTTTTAAGATTATACGAGAAGAACTCCTTCTTAAACCGGTTAGGGATTGCTTTAGCAATCGTCCTCCTAACCCTAGCATAATTATCATAAACTAACCCCTGCTCGTAGACAGTGTTAACCAATGCCAGTGACTTAACTCGCGGGTTAGTTGCTAATAGTATTGAAACCATCCCCCCAAGGCTGTGGCCTAATAAGCCTATTGAGTCAGATTTAACGTGATTAATAACCGCTCTTAAAACCTGCACCCGCTTATTAACCCGCTCAACCCCGTAATTAAACAAGACCGGCTTAAAACCAGCCCTTGCCAGTGACCGGGCAGTGCTCTGAAACAACAGATTATTCTTTGAACTCCTGAAGCCATGGCTGAAAATAACTGCTTTACTAGAACTCTTATTCTTAACACTTAGAATTATTCTACGACCACTAAACTTTACTAAACCCTTAATCATTAATATCGTCTAGTTCACCGTCAGACGCTGCTTCAAACTCGATGCAGTCATTGCAAAGCATTAAATCAAACTTGCCGCAGTCACTGCAGAACCTGGTCTCACAGACCTTACAGACCTCAATCTGTTCATGATCATTCTGGTCCGGAGGGCATAACTCGCACTTCATATCTCACAAGAGTAAAAAAAGCAGGTATATAAAACTTTCGGGAAAGGAAAAAATATTTAAGAAAAGAAAAACGTAAAGATTACCATGGCAGGAGTTAAAGGATATGATAAAGAAGGAAGAGGAATTATCAGGTACCAATTAGATCCTGTAATAATAACTTTTGCAACTGCCTCAGACGTTAAGAATGCTGTAATGTCTTCAGGAGAAGGCCGTGGAAAAATAAAAGGCGGTGTTGAAGATATTGCTTTATGGTTGGATAACGGGGAAAAACCTACAATAGGTGTTGCCTTAATCCAAATGGAAAAAAATAATAGAATCACCCTAGCAATACTAGTTGACAGAACTGACTTAAGTAATGATGACTTGTTTAAAAATACTCATGATAAATTTATCCCAGTCCCAATTGATATTGTAGGGGCGCGTGCCACTGCCAGCGATATTCTTAACGGCAATGACCAATGGTTAAAAACCCAGGAAACAATCAGAGAAGTTCTTGGTAAAGGAGAAGAATCAGGCACCGAGACCGGAGAAAACGACTTGGGCATCAGGTTCGTAACCTACAAAACAGCCGGGGATGTGGCTGATATAGTTGATAGTCTTGCCAAAGCAAAAGGACCAAAAGCCTTTTTCAGCAGCATACTTAAAGGCAGTGAATTAGTAACTTATCTGCATATTAAAGGAATACCTGTATGGGTGGTTATTTCTTATGCCAAGGCAAAGAACTTATACTTGGCAACAGTATTGTTTGATAAAACAAACCTAAGAGGGAGTAAAAGCAAGAGATTCTCTGAACAAAAAAAACTAGAATTAAAAGTTAATGGCACAAAGATAAGAGGATTAACAGCTATTCCTGTAAGAGAAACCCCAAGCCTTAGGGTTAACTGGAAAGTCATAACAGGGAACGTTAATGAAATATATGATAGGGGCTTTGATAAACAACAGGCAGAACTAGCTAGGACTATTAAAGAAAGAATCAAAAAAATAGAAGATGACGAGGAAAAGTTCAAGTTTGCAATAGAGACATTAATAGAAGGCAGAATAGAAGAATTATAACTTCTTTTAAAAAATTTTAATTTAACCAAAAAAGGGCCAGGTATCCCTGATAGCGCTCTGAAGACAGAAAACCCCTATTAAAAAGAAGATAACGCTGATAACTGATATGGGCCCGAGCGTGTAAGAAGTATAAAACAAGGTGACTGCGTTGCCAAGCTCCGCCGGCATCATGTTAATAAAGAATGGAACAATACCTAAGAACACGAATAACAATCCTAAAGCAAAACCAAGTATTCTTGAAACCATACTACAAATAATATAAAGACTAACCACTTAAATAAGTTATTCTAATACTCAGAAACCAAAATGAACAATAATCCAAATGCATAGAATAGTTAAGATTACTTCAAAGATGATTGCCAGGAAAAAAGCCTCAACCCCAATTAAAGGAGTAAGGAAACCGCCGAGAAACATGAAGCCGGCGTGAATACTGCCTGACAAGAAGTTAAGCACTGGCACGTCGCCAATCACCGGGATATACGTTGTCAAGGCGCCGATAATACCAAGAACTGATACCACAGCAATAATACCTGGAATAATGTCCTCAGGCTCATCTAAACCCATAAAAAGAGAAAAAAGCACTAAAGGTTAATAAATCTACCGTCTGCGAATAATAGTCTTAATATAACCGCCCCGGGGAGTGGCAACTGATAAACCAAGAATCATGACAATAATCCAGAAAATAAGCGAGGCAAGCTCAGTAAGGAATAACAAAGTAAGATTAAACAACGGGTCGCTGATGAAACTAATAGGGTTAGCCTCGCCCAGGAAGCCAAGAGCCCCAACAACCCCTAACAGAACTAATAGGACTCCAATAACATTCAAAGCATTCATCAAAAAAAAAGTAATAGTTATAGAAATAAAAAAGTATTCCTTTAAGCCATTATAACAGGGTCGTCCCATAAACGAGTGCGCGCAGCTATTCTAGCACCAGGGTTAATAAACTCTACATCATCCTTAACAAAGCCAAGACCACCATGGAAATGTCCTGAAATAACCCTCTTAGGATTAAAGTGCCCCACTAACTCATTAATAGTTGGAATAAAAGCCTCATTAAAAACACCATACTGCCCAAGCCTCCCCCAAAAGACCTCGTCAGACACAACATCGTTATGAGCCTTATGAACCACCAAGGCGTCAAGCCTGCCAGAATACTCTTCCATGAATTTATTCTTAGCTTTCTTAAGCTCGCCGTCGCCGTGAGGAAAAGTGCTTGACGCAAAGTGAGCCAAGCCCTTATCACCTAATGAATCAATTAACGGACCTGATATCTCAGGCGAGCCGCCGAACCCGCCAAGCTTGTACCTGCCCACCTTCTCAACCTTGCGATCAATAAAGTGAAGATTCTTGAATTCAAGCTTGTCATAACGAGACTTAAATAAGTGATAATCAAGGTCATTATTACCCAAGACAAAAGCTACCTTAACCTTATTATCCACAGCAAACTCCTCTAACTTATTCAAAATCTTATTGTAAGCACCAGCCACGCTGTCATCAGAGAACCCCAGCTCTTCATTAAAAAGTATGTCAGCGTATACTCTAACAATATTAGCGACAGCGTGCTCATCACTCATATCCTCAAAACTCTCATGATAAGATTTAAGCCCTGCCTTTAATTTACTGTCAAGAGAGTTAAAGTAATCCTCACCACTCTTTAAACGAGCCTGCTCTGAAGCACTAAGAGAGTCATAATCCTTAACCGCGTCATAAACCATTAAGTTCTGATAAAGCCCGTACGCCTCCTTAACAGCTTTTACCTGAACTTCCTTGCCAATCAAGTCGCCGGGCAGCGTCACAACGTTTGGTCCAGCAATCTTGCGGTAAAACCAGCCAATAACCGGCATCTTATAATAAGGATTATCAGCCTCAAGCTTTTCCTCTAAGCCATTAAGCACTGAGTCTAAGTCATCTAACTCGCCAGATTTAACTTCAATATCACCATAAGAGATTAACGCCATACAGGCAAGAATTATCAATTCTATTTATAAAGATTACCAAACGAAAAGTTTATAAATGAAATCATAGAAACAAGGAATTAATAACAACGCTCCTTGTCCAAAATTTGTGTTGTTATTATTTAGCAAATCTTTATTTGCTATATCCCTCAAACGCTGTTTCAGGGGGAATTTTTCCCCTGAAACTTTTTTTATTTCTACAATATAAAACCTTAAATAATAATTAACGTTTTATAAAAAAAATCAATGGTTTATCAATTCAAAGTAGTTCTTGCAGGACAAGCAGCAGTTGGTAAAACAGCACTCGCTGACAGGTTTGTTTATCAAAAATTCCAAGAAAAGTACAAGTTGACTATTGGGGTTGAAATGTATACTAAGAAGGTTGATATTAAAGATGAAACAGCTATACTAACAATATGGGATATTGGCGGTCAAAGCAGGTTTGAATCAATAAGGGAACTATTCTTTAATGGAGCGGACGGGGCAATATTCATCTACGACGCAACAAGCTCAGACTCTTTATTCGCATTACACACGTGGTTTAAAGAGTATAAAAGAAGCAATAAAATGAAGTATGATATTAGTCATAACATTCTTGTAAAAAATAAGATAGACTTAATAAAAAATGTTGGGGAAGTTATCAGTGAAAAAATGATTAACACAATTGCCAGAGACCCTAATGGCAGGATTAAAGAACTATATGACGTATCAGCCAAAAAAGGCACTGGTGTTAAGAAAATGTTTGAAGGACTTACAAAACTAATACTAGATAATAGATAAGTATCAGCAACTTATAGGTTTCCCACATATTATGCAGTACAGCCTATAACGCTATAGGTCTTAACTTCCGTGTTCGGAATGAGAACGGGTGTTGCCCCCATAACTATGGTCGCTGACAATTACTATGAAAGTAATAAAACCTTTTTAAGGCTTTCGGCAAGAAAATTGGGTCGGGAAAGGGTTTTACCCCCTTCCCTCACTGTATTATTTGGGGTGACACAGTGGTAGAAAATAGAACACAAAGCAATCTTTATATACTTTACTCAGTTACAAAGAATTTAATGAAGAACTATGATAAAATAACCTCTCTATTTAAAAGAAAGGGCTATGTATGGGGTCCAAGCCCCGAGATATACGAGGGCGGAGTAGCAGGGTTCTATGACCTGGGGCCGCTAGGAGCAATGTTATTCAACAATATTGAGAACACAGTCAGAGCGGTTTATTTTGAGAATAATTACTACGAGATAAAGGCGCCGTTAATAATGCCTAGCAAGGTATGGGAGGCGTCAGGCCATCTCGGAGGCTTTACTGACCCACTAACTAAATGCACTAAGTGCGGGGCGGTCTTCAGGGTTGACAAGTTAATAAAAGAATTACACCCGAAAGAAATAGTGGACGGTTTAACCTACAAGGAGTATGACAAGAAGATAGAAGACCTAAGTATTAAATGCGCTTCTTGCAAGGGACCGCTCAGCAAGACAGTCCCCCAGGACATGATGCTGAAAACAACCATTGGCTTGGATGAAGAAGCATACCTTAGACCAGAGACAGCCACCACCACTTACCTGCAATTCAAGAGGTACTACGAGTTCTTCAGGAACAAACTGCCATTCGGTGTTTACCAAATAGGAACAGCTTTTAGGAATGAAATCAGCCCCCGCAACGGTTTAATCAGGAAGCGTGAGTTCACCCAGGCTGAGGCGCAGTTATTCATCTTCAAAAGTGACAAGAATAAATACAGTGAATTCAAGGATTTTGAAAAAATTAAACTGCCGCTGCTAACCTGGAAAGAGCAGGATAAGAAAGGGAAGCCTAAAAAGACATCATTAAAAGAAGCGATTAAAGGAAAAATCATTCAAAACAAGGCTTACGCAGTGAGCCTGGCAGTTGGGTACCAGATAGCAATGGAGCTCGGCTTGGATGAGAAGCGGTTAAGGTACCGGCAGCACTACCCTAATGAGCGGGCGTTCTACGCTCTTGACGCGTGGGACCTTGAGTACAAGACTGACTCTTTTGGATGGGTTGAGATATGCGGGGTGCATGACAGGTCAGATTATGACTTAAAACAACACGCTAAGTATTCAGGCAAGGACTTAAGGGTTAAACACGGAAGGAAAAAAGAAGTGCCTCATATACTTGAGATAGCAGCGGGTATTGAACGATTAGTCTTCACAGTGTTAGAGCAGGCTTATGATGAGGAGAAGAGGAGGACGGTGCTGAGACTGCTGCCGTCAATCGCTCCAATACAACTAAAAATATTCCCGCTGGTGAGCAAGGACGGCTTGCCAGAGAAGGCTAAGAATGTCTATGAGTTAATGCTGAACGAGGACTTCTTCGCTGAGTATGACGAATCAGGCAGTATTGGCAGGCGTTACAGGCGCGCTGACGAGGAAGGAGTCCCTTTCTGCATCACCATTGACCATGACACCCTAGAGGATGAATCAGTCACTGTCAGGGACCGGGACACTATGAAACAAGTCAGGGTTAAAATAAACGAGCTGGAAGACTTCCTTGAGGAAGCAATAGAAGGCGACATTGACTTCTAAAGTTTTATAACAACTAATTAATTAATCAACTATCGTGGTTAAAAAAATACTAGGCATCAGGGCTGATGACTTCCTTGGCGGGGTAATCGTGGCTGGTTTAATAATACTAATACTAGTGCTGGGTTTCAGCGGCATTGACTTAACAGAGTTAATGATTAATGCCAACGAGTACTTCTATGAAAAACTTGGAGAAGCAGGGATATACTTGGGCACTTTCCTAATAAGCATCTTTGGCAACTTCTCAATAATCCTGCCAACACCCTACCTGTTATCAATAATGGCGGTCTTGATAATACTACCGGTCAACCCGTTAATACTAGCACTGGCAGCCGGGCTTGGAGCAGGAGTGGGTGAATTAAGCGCGTGGCTGCTGGGCAGGGGCACAGGCGAGTTATTAGACGATGATGAAAAGAGTGACAGGACTCGCCGAATAAAAGGTTTAAGAAAACTAATAAAGAAGGGCTACGGCTCATGGCTCGTCTTCATCTTTGCAGTGACGCCGCTGCCAGACGACATATTACTAATAGCGCTCGGCATCGAGAACTTCTCACTAAAGAAGTCACTAATCGCCTCAGTAATAGGCAAGTTCGTAATGATACTAGAATTAGTATTCATCGTGTTCCTGGCAAAGAACACGATGATAGGGCAGTTAATACTATACTTATATGGTTTCAACCTTCAGAACGGGGATGTAACCAGCACTAACAACCCGTTAATGAGCACTATCAGCCTGGTAGTGACAATGAGTTTCACCCTTTTACTAATACTGGTTGACTGGGAGAGCGTCTGGAAACGATTAAAAAAGAGGAAAACATAATTAAATAACATGGAAGAAATAAGCACCAGCGTTTTCAGGGGCTTAGCCATAATGCTCTTAACAATAATCGCTTACATGCTCATTGACAGCTTCTTTGACATACCATTAATAACAATAGTGTTATGCGCCGTGTCAGGAGTGCTAGTCATCTTCTGCTGCAAGGACATGAACCGTGATGAGTTAAACATGTTCAGGGCTTCAATGGTGATGGGAATAATATTCTTCATCATTGGCAACTACATAATATTCACTGAACGAGAGAACTACTTCAAATACGTGGACCCGTTATTTGTTTATTACATAACCATGGGCTTCTTCTTATCAGCAATCGGCATGATAGTCATGTTCTCATCAATCCCAATAATAATATACAAGGACTTAGAAGAGCACCTTAAAAGAAAGGAGCTCACATAGGTCTTTAAATGACTTGAACCCCTGCTCGTCAAAATCCTTCTTAGAGTAACTGCCGGTCCGGACGCCGATAAAACTCACACCAGCGCTACGGGCGCTTAGAGCGTCATAGATGCTGTCACCAATGAACACACAATCATCCTTCTTAAGCCCCAGCTCTTTAATAACCATTAATAATAAGTCAGGCGCCGGCTTAGGCCTAGACACGTCATAACCGCTCATTAATACCTTAAAGTAGTCACTCCATCCAAAGCGGTCTACTAACGCGTTCATCTCAAGGTTTGATGAACTAGTTGCCACCGCAAGCGAGTAATCATTAAAAGCTCTTCTTAAGAACTTATCAACACAGGGAACCTTAACAACCTTATCTATTGCTTTCAAAAAAGCTTCCCTCTTACCTAAGACTAACTCATCAACCTCTTTCTCTGACAGGCTAGGGAATAACTCGCTGATGATATCCTCAGCAACTTTTCCGAACAAACTCTTTAACTTCTTAACATCAAATTCATTCAAAGCCTTCTTATTAAAAACCTCTTTATAGGATTTAATATGGGCTTTATGAGAGTCAACTAGGGTTCCGTCCAAGTCAAGAATTAAGGCTTTAACCATAAATAGAAGTCTTCTCAGAATCGCCTTCAATCTTCTTCAACTTCTTAACATGTGATAATACTTTATCAATCTTTTTTTCAAAAGCATTAGCCTGCTTCTTCAAGTCAGCAACGTCAATCTTAAAATCATATATTGAACCCATAACCTTTAATAACTCTGCAGCAGCGTGTCCGTCAGGGAAGTTACGTCTGCTTTCAATTAATAAACAAGTAGCCGGCACCTTCTTCTCCATTGATTTAAGCAACAAGGCAGCACTCATACCAATGATGATGCCGTTATCCAAGCGCTTAACACCCTTGTTAATCAACTTCTTCATCTTCTTCTCATCAGTGCTCATGCCGAAAATCTCATAGTCGCGCTCCTCTTCAGGCACGTTAATGCCTTCAAGGCATATTATCTCCTGAGCCTTAATCTTCTTAGCCCAGTCAGCAATCATCTCGCTTAACTCATAAATTATCTTGCGGGGAATTGATAACTCTGACTCAATAATAACTATGTCTCGGGCCTTATTAGCGTAAATCTTAATCGGGTTCATCACCTTGCCATCAACCAGTAACGCCATTGGCGGGACGCCCTCACTGTCAATAAATCCAATCTGTTCAAAATCAAGTTGTTGTGACAAGTACTGAGCAGATAAAGTGCCAACCAAGCCAACGCCCTGGAACCCCTCAATAATCACTGGTTTCTTGAACTTAATACCCCTCTTAATAACAAAGTCAATCTTATCAACCAAGTTAACATCCTGTATCTTAGCCATTAACTAATCCCAATAATTGGGGGTTATTAAAGGTTTCTAAGAGCTAATTATTTTCAATATTGAAAATAAATAAAGATGTTATTTAAAAATATCTGCAGTCATTCCATGTTTTTCTAGTTTAATGGTTTCTTTTTGAAAGAAAAAAGGGTCTGCGGCTGCCGGGATTTGAACCCAGGTCGCGAGCTTGGAAGGCTCGAATCCTAACCACTAGACTACAGCCGCATAACAGTTAATTAAAGCCCAACAAACACTTATATTCTTTTGGTCAAGCTTTTCTTTATAAGAAAAGATTGGACTACGACCGCTTATTATTGAAACAAAGCAGTGAATTTTTTAAAAAACTTTTTAATCACTCAAAAAAAAAACATTATCTTTATGAAGAAAGTCTTATGTGTGTGCGCCAAAGGTCAGAACAGGAATTATTACTTAGCTAATTATCTTAGAGATAAAGGTTACTGGACTAGGCGCGGAGGGGTTGAGGAAGGAGCTAATCCGCCAATAACTAAAAGCGATGTTGGCTGGGCTGACGTGATAGTGATTGTCAGGGAGCGCTTAGTTCCCCTGGTGAAGGATAAATTTGATATCAGGGATAAGAAGTTAGTTGTTATTAACGTCACTGACTCCAAGCGGTTAGTGCCAAAGAAATATCAAGAACTAAGTTTCCGGGAGTTAAATGAGAAATGGACTTACCCCTGGTTAAGAAAGGCTATTAATAAACACCTGCCTCTCTAGCCTCATGTTCCGCGACAGAGAGGATGCTGGTAAACAGTTAGCAGATTTATTGAAGCCTTACAAGGACGAGGACGTTATTGTCTTATCCATCCCTCGGGGCGGGGCAGAGATTGGCTACTGGGTTGCCAAGGAATTAAGAGCGCCTCACAAAGCAATTGTTGTGAGGAAGCTGCCATTACCTCATAAACCTGAAGCTGGTTTCGGCGCTATTGCCGAGGACGGCAGCACTTACATGCAGGAAGGACATGAGGACTGGTTAAGCAGTGAAGAGATTAAACGGGTTAAAAAAGAACAGCAGGAAGAAATAAAGAGGAGGGTTCAGAAATTAAGAGAGGGGGAGCCACTGCCGAGTCTTAAAGGCAGGACAGTAATACTAGTTGACGACGGCATAGCCATGGGTTCCACAATGATTGCTGCTATCAAGGCTTGCAGCAACCTCGGAGCCAAGAGGATAATAGCTGCCTCGCCAGTCTCAAGCCGGGAGGTAGGGTTAGTTATTGCTAAACTAGTTGACGAGTTAATAATTATTGAAACGCCTCATAACTTCTACGCCGTTGCCCAGGTCTATGAAAGATGGCATGATGTTACTTATGAGGAAGCTAAGAAATGGCTTCGCGAATCTTAACAGCCGTGCCCCAGTTAAAACCCATCATTTCCTGGGATGATAATAGCGCCTCGCCAACCGCTACTAGTTTCTTATCAACAAACACTCCTGCTTCCATTCGGGGCTTAATACCATCATCGCACTTAACCACGTGCTTGGCAAAAACATCCCTGCCTTTCAGATAGAACTTCTTAAACTCTTCAGGCGCTTCCACCTTCTTAAGGTATTTCTTAATCCTCTCTGCTCCTGCTGAGTGAAGAGAGCAGTAACCATCGCGCGCGCGGACAACAAATAATAACTCGTCATCTAAGTACACTTGGTGCAGGCGCTGATTTCGTGTCTTGATTATCCTGACGCTCTTAGGGATTAACTTCTTACCAGCCCCTTTGCCGAACTGGTAGTCAGCTATTAACCTGAGCTTTCCCAGGTCATCGTACTTCTTCTTTGAGTAATTAACACTCCAGCCAAGGCTCTGACCAAAAGGATAAACTAACTTTAAGGGGCGCGGGACTTTCCTAAAACCCAGGCTCTTCACTTGCTTCATTGCGTAATATATCTCGGGCCGCTCATCACTTAAACCCCCTGTCCAGAACAGGGCGCTCCGCTTCCTAACCGGGTCGTGCCTTGCAATTAATTCCTTATTCTTTAACAACCATCTAAGAGCGTAGTAAATATTAGGGTGGCTCATTGCTCTGGAGTAAACAAGCTCGAATAACTTATCTTCTTGTATTGCCTGCCTAATCACTCTAACCTCCCTCATGAGCGCGTGTAGGTTATGCCTCACTAAGTACTTAAACTTCCTTAACTCCCTGGGCTTATGACTAGTGCAGACCGGGCAGGTGCAGGGAAGGGAGGTTAAGTGCTCCGCCTTCTTAGTCCCGGTCTCAGTAACGTACTTGCCATTCCTCGCGTATAAAGCGTAACTAGCACTGTCAAACAAGTCAATTCCAGCGTAAGTGAGCAGTGAAAAAACCATTGGGTGGCCCGCGCCGAACGCGTGGACCGGCGTGTTTAATGGCAGGTGATTCTTGCACTCAATTATCACTTTAACTAACTGCTTAAAATTGTAGTTAATCATATAAGGAACGATGCCGCCGATAGGGTAAACAGTGGCTGGCAGCTTGCTGACCTTCTTGCAGGCTTCTTTTCTTAATTCAAGGTAGGAGCCTCCCTGTATTGGCGCTGAGTAATTCTTTGTCTTAACTTCCTTAATTCTCTTTACAGTCTCCTCTAATTTGAACCGGGCAATCTTCTTATTATCACTCGGAGTGGTGAATAAATCTAACGGCGTGTGAATATCACTCCCCAGTTTCTCCTGGTAATCGAGCGTCTCCTTATTAGTTATTAAAGCGTTCCCCTGGCTGTACATCTGGTAGGTGCCGCTGTCAGTGTAAATCAGACCTGGGAAGTTAAAGAAGTCATGCAGTCCTTTTCTCTCTATCTTCTCTGCTTTTTTTGAATTCTTTATTATGTAAGCGTTAGTGATTATTAAGTCAACCCCGAAGTCCTTCATCATCTCCTTAGGCGGAATGCTGAGCTCGTTAGGGTTAACAACCACTGCCAGGTTGGGGGTCTTAATGCTCTTCTCATTAACAGTTAATACTCCCAGCCTGCCTAAGCCGTCATGGTCTTTTAACTCAAACATTAAAGAAAACTAATACAGTACTTGCTTAAAAAACATTATCTAAGGCACAACTATTACGTCATCTTCTAAATTTCTTAATTCCTTTTCAATATCAAATTTTACTTCAACCTCTACGTCCATGTTATACTCTAAGGGTGGTTAATTATTTAAAAGTCTTGACTATCACTTAGTGAGCAATTCTTTTTATAAACCTGATTATTAAGGATTAATATGAGGACTATAATCTTGCATGCCGGCAGGTGCGGGTGGGCTAACTGCGTGTTCTGCGGCTGGGGTAAAGAAGAAGTAAAGATTAGTGCTGACGAGTTAATCAGGGAGTTCATGAAGCAAAGAGGTGATGACGGGGTCAAGCTTTACTGCAGCGGTTCACTATTAGACTTGGAGCAGTTTCCATTAAAATTCATCAAGCACCTTGCTAAGGAGATGCGGGGTAAAAGATTAATCATTGAGTCAAGGCCAGAGTACGTGACAAAGAAGAGCCTAAAATTATTCAAGGGCGTGCTTTTAACGGTCGCGATGGGCTTGGAAGCAGCTGATAACGAGGTGCTGAAGAAATTAAAAAAAGGCATCACTATAGAGCAATTCGCTGATAAGGCTGCATTAATCCACGAGGTGGGTTTCAAGGTTAAGGGCTACGTGTTAGTGAACCCCCCTCATGACTATCCTGGACTGCTTGATAAAACAGTTAGTTTTGGCAGGAAGCACTGTGACGAATTAGTATTAATTAACACTTACCCTCACAGCAGGTCAGAACTTTTTGATTACTGGCTCAGAGGCGAGTGGCAGCCGCTAAGTGAGGAGGAGTTTTACAAACTAACTGAGAAGTACAAGGACGTGCAGTTAGAGCCTAATAATTACGCGTTCACACCTAAGTTCCCGCCTGACAAGAGGGTTGACCTTAAAGGCGTGGGTGTCGAGTTCATAAACCACCCTCACTTTAACGTGTGGCAGTACTACCTAGCCAACCTATACAAGAAGCCTGAGCATAAAACTATTGCTTTATTCCTGCCGTGCAGTAAAAGAAAACCCTATTATAAGAGCCGGACTCACAGGTCGATTAGGCGGATGATAACTGGTTATGAATGGTATAAGAACCTTCACCTCATTGTTATCAGCAACCCAGGCGTCATCCCAGTAGAGTTCAGTGACAAGTACCCTTTTAATGCTTATGACTGGGACGAGCGGAAAGAAACACCAGCAGTGATGAGGGAGTACATGGGGGTTAATAAGCAAAGAATAAAAAATTACTTAGAGAATCATGAGTACGAGAAAATACTATCCTACTTCAAGCCTGAGAGCGAGAGCGGGTTAGCACTTAAGGAAGCGTGTGAAGAACTAGGGCTGGATTTAGTGAAACTAGTTAACAAAGACTTATACTTTAAACACAAGGATAAACGCAACCCTTTAATTCACCCGTTAATGCTGAGGGCTTTCAAAAAAAGGATTAGTGAAGTGTTGTCATGAAAAAGCTATTAGTGTTAATAATAATTCTTTTAATTACTGGGTGTGTTAGTGAAAGTAATATGAAACTAAGTAGCCCGGGTTTCAAGCCTAATAAACCAATCCCTGCCAAGTACGCCTGTCAGGGAGAGGATATTAACCCTGAATTAAATATTAGTGAGGTGCCAGAGGGTGCTGAGAGCCTGGCTTTAATAATGGATGACCCTGACGCTCCTGGCGGGACATGGGTTCACTGGGTTGTTTGGAGCATACCAGCAGATACCAAGGTAATTAATGAAGATAGTGTTCCTGGAACACAGGGTGTTAATAGCTGGGGTAATAATGAGTATGGTGGTCCTTGTCCGCCTAGCGGGGAGCACAGGTACGTTTTCAAGGTGTATGCGTTAGACATTAACCTAGACCTTGATGAAACATCAAATAAAAACGTTTTAGAGCAGGCAATGAAGGGCCACGTCCTTGCCAGCGCTGAATTAACAGGTTTATACTCTAAAGAGTAAGATTTATAAACAGCAGTGGTTATTTCTTTTGTCAAGAAATGTTTAGAAAGAAATTTTCTAAACCTTATTAAATAAAAAAGACATATGGAGGTGATATAAATGAAAGTACACGCGATAGGCGGTTATTCAGAGTTCGGTAGGAACATGACTGCAATAACCGTTGGTAAAGAGACAGTAATATTTGACGTTGGTATAAGCGTTGATAACATAATTAAGCTTCAGGAAAAAGGTCATGACGCTGATAAGATGTCAGCCAAAGCCTTATATGATGCAGAGGTTATACCTGATGACCGTGAATTCTTCAAGAAGTATGGTAAGCAGGTTAAGGCGATAGTTATTAACCACGCCCACCTTGACCACGTTGCAGGCGTTGATAAGATAGCCGGCAAGTACAAGGTGCCTATTATTGGCACGGCTTTCACCCTTGAAGTGTTAAGACAGAAGCTTGGTAAGAAGAGCAGACTTCATAAAAGACTTGTCCAGTTAAACGCTAAGAGTACGTATAAGATAACTGACAACCTTAGTGTTGAGTTCATCTACGCTACTCACAGCATACCGCAGACAGTGATGTCCTGTCTTCACTCGCCTGAGGGCAGAGTTATATACGCGGCTGATTTCAAGTTTGATGAGCACCCAGTGATTGGTCAGAAGACTGATTACAAGAGGCTCAGGGAGCTTGGCAGGAAGGGTTTAAAGTTATTAATAACTGATGCTACGCGGGTGGACCGTGAGGGTCGCACTTATAGTGAGAGCCTTGTTAAGAACATGGTTAAGGACACTTTTGCTTTTATTAACACCAAGAATAAGGCAATAATTGTCACGACTTTTGCCAGTCACATTGGCAGGTTAAAAACGCTTGTCAGGGTTGCTAAGCAGATGAAGCGCAAACCGGTTTTTCTTGGCAGGAGCATGTTTAATTACATCAACGCTGCTGAGAGGATTGGCATCTGCAACTTCACTAATAAGGCAATGGTTGTCCATCCTAGGAAGACTAGGAGCGTCTTGAAAAGGATTGAACGCGAGGGCCGGGAGAAGTATTTTATGATAATGACGGGTCACCAGGGAGAGCCTAACAGCATGCTGGTCAGGATTAGCCAGGACTTAGTTGGTTTTAAACTGCTGCCTGAGGACCTTGTTATCTTCTGCAGCGAGACTATTCCAAGCCCAGTTAACGAGGCTAACCGTAACTTGTTGATGAAGAACTTGAAGAACAAGGGCGCGAGGATTTTTGACGAGGTCCACGTGAGCGGTCACGCAGCCAGGGAGGATATGAGGGAATTCCTTAACATGACTAAGCCGGAGCACTACGTTCCGTGCCACGGCGGTTTAATCAAGCTGAGCAGCGCGGTTAAACTAGCCACAGAACTGGGTTACACCCTTGGAGAGAACACTCACTTACTGCAGGACAGACAAGAACTAGAAATCTAAGTAGTAAGTGACCCTGTTAAACTTCTCTGCTATTATTGGCTTAATCTCGGTTTCAAAGAATTCTTTGTGACCAGAGCCAATAATATAAGAGTAAAGCCCTTCAAACTTGTTCTCTTTAATTATTCTCTCAGTATTATTTTTAATATTATCCTCACCAATGCCAATTGCCCAGAACTCTAAGTTATTCTTAATAACAAAGTCAAGAACTGTATTCACACAGGAGAAAACAATAACCCCTGTCTTACTAACATAATCTTTAATAAATTGTTCAACTGACTCGCTGCTCATCAATTCAGCCTCCAGCCCCTCATAACAGTGCATTTCAAAAAGAACCCCGCTGAGTTTATCATAAATTTTTAAAAGATAAGGCCTTAAACTAAGCTCTGGATTAGAGTGATCATTATCTGTGAAAACGCTCATTACACTCATGAATAACCCGCTGGTAAGATACAAATATAAGCTTTTTCCTTAAGTTTATAAACTAGTTTTAAGCTTATTACCTACATGGAAGCATCAATTGAGTCTGCAGTTAAGGTAATAGGTCAGACTTATTACACCCACCTCAGGTATTTTTTAAATAAGTTTAAAGAAAAAGTTGGGCTGGAAGGGCCATTATTCCTTGTCCACTGGGATTCTTCCTATGGCCCTGTTGTAGCTACAACTGAAAAAAATAAGGTATTTTCAAGCAATATTAAAAGTATTAAAAAGCCAGAAAATAATGAGTATGTTTTAATTAAAAAAATAATTGGCGATCCTGAGAAATTTGACAGAGCTGTGAGCACAGTGCTTGATATGGAGTCCATGATGCCTGAAGAGTATAATCTCTCATTAATAAAGGATAATAAAACCATCTTATTTCATAAGTTTGAGTCAGAAAACCATGGTTCAAGAGGGGGTAAAGAATTATTCCTGCTTATTTATATAACTGAAAAGCCCTCTCCTAAGAGGATAAGTAAAATCAAAAAAGCAGCTAAACTGTTGAATGAAGAGTTTCTAGAAAAATATTTCAAGATTTTCAAAAAAGAAGGCAATAATACTTATGTTATTAATGAAGAATTTATTGAAGAGTTTTTGAATAA
>WJKC01000019.1 GCA_014729335.1 archaeon
ATTATAATGATGTCCCCAAGGTTAAGCATGAAGATTAAGATAATGACTGTCCAGATGATTGTTGAGATTATACCAGTTAACCCCCAGTATAGTACTTTGCCTTTAAGGAACAGGTTTGTTCTTCCTTCTTTTTCCTTGCCTTTAGTTACTCTGCCGCTTTCTTCAGGCAGCAGCATTATGATGCTCATCCACGCGATGGCGAACCCGAAGATGCTGATGGTCTCGTTCTCTGGTATGAACTCAATCATTGGTAGTGACATCATTGCTATCAGTATTGTTATTCTTGGGATGTATTCCTGACCCATCTGGAATGATAGGTAGCCGGCTGCGATGATTACTGGCAGCCCAACTATCCAGAAGCCCATGAATATAGCTATTGCCCCTATTATTTCCATTATGATGAATAGTATCAGCCAGGTCTGAGGATTAAGATTGCCGTAAGTGCTCTTAGTAGTTAGTGATGTTTTTTTTATTTCAGCCCCGCAGTGAATGCAGAATAAGACATCATCATCATTTTCTCGTCCACAATCAGGGCACTTAACCATTTAGTTCAAGTCTAAGTGTTTTTTATTTAAGTAGTTTTATTTTAATAAGTTTTCACCGCATTTCTTGCAGTGCTTTGCTCCTGCAGGGTTTTTTACACCGCATTTTGGGCAGAATTTTGGTTTAGTCTCGCCGTAGACGTCTTCAACTATCTCTTTTATCTGCTCGTCAGTTAAGTCAACTTTTAATTCCCCTGCCATAAACTTAGATTATTTTAATTGATTGGTTTATTTATAACTTCTTGCCTTTTTTAGGCTAGTCCTTTTTCTCTTAAAGCCTTTAACAGCTTGTTCTTTGACTCCTCTGACAGCACCGCTCTTAGGTCTTTGGTGCTGGTTGGAGCAGTCTCTGCCTGCGGGGTTGTTGGCGTAGTTACTGCTTGTGCAGGCGCTGTTATTCTTCCCTCCTTTTTTTGCTTTAAGTATTGCTGGTAAGTCTTTTCTAATATTCCCTGAGCCTTGTCAGCCTCGTCTTCATCCAGCAGCTTTTTAATTTCTCCCAGCTTCTCATCATCTATTATGTTCATTTTATTGTAAGTAACTGCCACGTTCAGTACTCGATGCTTAAAGGCTTCCTCGCCGGGCTCAACCCCTTCAGGGACAGCGGGTTCTAGGGCTTTCTCAGGCTCCTCTCTTAAGGCTTCAAGGTTTAACGTGTTTAACAAGTTGTTGAATTCTTTGATTTTTATCTCTTCCATGTACTCCTGCAATTCTTTGAAGGTCTCTGAATCTTTGGTGAATAATCCTCTCTGGATTCCTGACCTTAACCTGTCAATCATTTTCAACAATTCTCTTGCAGTGCCTTTTTCCCCTTCTCCTAACAGGTTAAGGATGATTCCTGATACCTCCTTGGTGATTAAACCCTCTTTAACCGCGCCGCCTAAATCTCTAATCATTTTAAACAGCAGTGCGATTAGTGTCTTAGCATCCTCAGTGCTTAACTCGCTTACTCTCTTCTTAACAGTATCATATAGTTTCTGGTTAATTATTCCTTTCTGAAGCAGCATTCCCAGGTAGTTCATGAATTTTTCCTGCTCGCTTCGGGCGTGGGTTTGTTCACCAATCTTAGCGTACTCGTATTGCTGGGCAGCCGTGTAGAACTCCTCCCGCTTCTGTTTCAACCTCTCTCTAAGCTCTTTTATCTCATCAGGCTTGAACGCCTTAGCCCACCTAGTGCCTTTCTTGCCCCTCCTGATTAACTCGTTATATTTCTCTCTTAACTTGTCATAGTCTTCTTTTATTACTGATAGCTTGGCTTTTAGTTCCCGGGCGGTTTCAACCATTACAACGCCCCCCCGCACTTATGACAGTAACTTGCTCCAGCCCTGTTCCTTGCACCACACCCGCCGCAGTAACTAGTAGCGGTTATTGAGCTTAAACTGTTCCCGCATTCACTGCAGAAAGTTGCTCCGGGCTTGTTCCTAGCACCGCATTTGCCGCAGGTAGTGCTAGTGCCGCTTTTTAAAAAACCCCCTGCCATCATCTTATCCTTTAACTCTTGCTTAAATTTCTTAAAAGACTTATCAGACATTAACACCCTACTAGTTGAAGGCGCTGCCTCCCTGGGCATGGGTGCTGGCTGGTCAAAAATCCCCGCTTTCTCAGAGTGCCTCTTCATCTCCTCTTTAAAACCCTTAGCAGTCCTGAGAGCCCTCTCCACCCGCTCCTGCTTAGTACTTACAGGTCTTGCAGGCGCTTGATAGTCCTTGTCAAGCACCGGCTCCTCATCAGGAGCTGAGCCTTGGGGTCTTCTTCTCGGACTCTCCTGCTTTTTCCCTCTTTTTTCAGCAATTTTTTCATCAATCTTTTTCTTAATTAAGCCGGTGAATCCCTTCTTCTCCCTACTCTCAATCCTCTTAACTGTTTTCTCAGCTTTATCCTTGAGTTTTTTCTTCATCTTGTCTAGGACGCTCGCCATCTAGAACCTCTTGCCGCACTTTGGGCAGAACTTAGCTGTTATCTTCACTTTATTCCCGCACTTTGGGCAGAACTTATGAGCCTCAGGCACTTCCATTTCCTTACCAGTCCTAACCTCTTTACCAATATCACTGGCAACTCTCTGCTGTAATCTTATTAAATCATTCTTTGATAAACTCTGCTGTTCCTTATAGTAATTATAAGCCTCTGTCAGTATCTTATTAGCCTTGTTAAACTCCTGCTCATTAATTGACTGAAGCAGGTTCTTAGCTGTTTCATCACCTATTATGTCCTGCTGGTGGTAAGACTGAACATACCTAAGCAGGGTTAATTGCCGGCTGATAACCAGTTTCTGTTTATCATCGGCTTGACTGTAACCCTGTGATAATTCCTCAACCCGCTTGTTAACCTCTTCAATAACCTTCATTTTCAACAACTCACTCGTAGCTAACCTTCACGTCACCTAGCTCAAACCTACCTTCAGGCGCGCTGATTAGTAATTCATTGCGGTTAAGCAAGTCCTCTGGGTCAACAGTAACGGTGTTCCAGCCGGCTTTATCAACAACCTGGTAGTAATAGATGTTATTAACCTTGAAGCTTATTAAGCCGTTATAATAGATGTTATCCACAAAGAAGCTTATTAAGCCGTTATTCATGCTATTAAGCTCTGAGTCACTGGCATAGAAGATGAACTCCTCCTGGTTATCACCGGTGACCGGTGTGTAAAAGTACAACCTGACACCCCTGAGCCACGCCTCAGCGCTCGGGTTGGCATTGAAAACCAGCTTGTTGCCTGACTCATTAAGCCCCAAGTTAACCGCTGGAGTAGAAGCTGAGTAGTTAGTGCTATCCAATGACTTGCTGTCAAATATTTCAACATTATTAATAGACGCTCTTACCCCCCCACTAGCCTCGTCAACACTGATGAACCTTAACTCCATTATATCAGCTTCCCTCTCAACACTAGAGGTGCTGAAATTAAACTCCTGACTAACCTTTTTAGGAGTGTAGAACTCCTGTTTGGTCTTGATGTTAGTCAGGTTGCAGTCCTGGGTTGTCCAGAACATCCAGCCGTCAAAATCGCATTTAACATTAAAGTCAATTGTTCTATTAAGGCCCTGCTTTGGCACCATCACGCTGACATTACCGCCCTGCTGCACTTTATCGCTGAATAGTAACTTATCATTAGCATAGACCTTAATGGTGGGATCGCCCTTCTTTGACTGAAGCGTGAAGCTGAAGCCCACGCTCTTAGTGATATTAACATCAACGTTGGTGGCTTTGATGCCCATTCCCTCGCTCCATAACAAGTTAGAATAAAGGAAGTAAGAAGGGTAATTAGTTGTTGAATTGCTAAGCGGGTATGATAAGATGGTGTTTGGGAACTCCTTTGTATTAATCACTTCACCGCTGGTGCCGCCAATAACCCCGACGTCTTCCTTGTAGTGAAGGATGTAAGGGCTCGCCTCAGGGTACTCGTAGCAGAAGTTAATCACTTTATCCTCGCCGCTGCCAACGCAGACGCCTCTATACTGGTCCTCAAGGAATGAGATTTTAACCCTGAAGCAGTTAGGGTAGTCAGAGTACACGTATTGACCATTAGTTGTTAATGACTCCTTTATCAGCTCTCCTTCTTCACTATAAATATAAACTGTTGCGTTATTAATTGGGTGGCCTGATTCACAGTCAATAACGTTAACTGTTAAGTTGGACTTCTGGGTTAATAATGCCTTGCGCTCCCAAGGGTGGAGCAGGAAGATGTAACTAAGATAGGATGTTAGTATGATTAAGAATATCCCCATCATCATTCCAGGAGTCCTGCTGCTGCTTTGAGCCCGGCTGGTCATTGTTGTTAATTAACTAAGTGGGTTAATAAATAATTAACCCCTTTTACAAAACAAAGAATTTTATTATCAGGAACAAAACCGCAGCCCCAATTCCTAAGTATATGACAGGCACTTCAATAACCCCTGGCACGCCTATACTAAACCCAGTGACGCCCTTAATTGTTTTCTCAACATCACTTAACGGCTTCATCTCAAACACTACTGGCTCAATAGTCTCGCTTACTTCCCCGTTAATAACGTACTCAAAAACGTTCTCGCCCCTGCTTAAACCCTTGAAGTAACTGATTGACCCCTCACTAGTGGTGATTGTGTTGGGAGCGCTTGACTCGTCAGGGTTAAAGTCAGCAACCACTGCGTTAGGATTATCCTTTTGACTATAAATTGTTAATTTAATCAGGGTTTTACTAACACCATTAATCTGGTAAGTCTTGGCAGTCTTAGTGACTGCGACGTTCTTAATAAGATTCTTTAACTCAGTTAGTGAGTATGGTTGATTCTCAGTGCTGGTTACCTGGTAAGCTATTTGTTCAGGACTGCTGCTCTTACCAGCCTTAACCGAGCCGCTCCTGACCAGGGTCACGGTTGGGATAGCCTCCTCTGCCAGGCTTAAAGCATCATCCGCCTCATTAGTGTTAATCTTAACCTCGGCATTATTAACTGCTTCAGCAATATCATTATTATTCAAACCAGTTTTAATAATGACCTCGTAGTTCTTCCTGATACTGGATAGTCTTAGTGTTTTTGAGATAGTTTGATTCCCCGGTTCAGTGTCATTAACCTCTTCATCATCGTCTTCGTCACCCTCATCATCAACTGGCGACCCGCTGCCAATACTTATTATTAAGTGCTCCTCAGGCCCAAGCGAGTCATTAACGTCATGGCATACAGCGCTGACATTATGAGTGCCGTTGCTTAATGGACCAATATTCTTGGAAGCAGTTATCTGATAGTCATCATAATCGCTGTCAAGCGAGTCCCAGAACAAGCCACCATCAACCCTGTAATAACAGATGTCAATCGTATGGTTGCCGCCGCCAACATCAGTTGCGTTGATTGTCAGGGTGATGTCTTCAATATTGCTCGGGTTGCTCGGTGAGTAAGCCATGCCAGTGATTACCGGCGGCAGGTCCCCTGATTCATTATACAATGCTTCCAGTATCTCAGGGTCATCCTCGCTCGCAATGACTAATGTGTCATCACTAGTGGTGGTGAAAGGGCCAATAGTTCTTGAGTAATAACCATCAGCCCATAATCGAATCATGAATTCAACATCAATATCTAACGGCAGGCTGTTAGTCCCGTTCTCGTTTGACGAGACGTTCATAATCTCCTCGTCATCAAGGCTTGAACTAGTCTTCTTGGTGTTTATTATAGTGCTGTTTGACTCAACATTGGTGAAGATAACTGCTCTTGGTTTTAACTCAATGCCCAGAGTCCCTGAACTGGTTGACTTATTGACAAGTGTTTGTTCAAAGTAACCCTCCTTGCTAGCGGTTATGTTAACTTTCTCTGGCGGGTTGAACAGCTCAAAACGGCAGTCACTACTAGTGCAGTAAGTAGTATCATTATTCCATGCCCTTATATCAGCATCATCTAACTCAAGGTTAGAGTAATAATCCTCAACCCTTATTGAGAGCTTGGTTAAGGTGTGAGTATCAAGGCTTACATAATAAGTTGATTGGTCATTTAAGACGTTTATTGGAAGTTCATCATCCAGGTCAACGTAATCGTTGCTCTCAAACCTGAGGTTAAGCGCTTCATCATTCTGTAATGGGTCAACCGGCACCCAGGCAGTGCCGTTGCTGAACAAGACCTCGTTTATCATGACGCCTGAACTGTTATAGATTTTTATTTTACCACTGGCAGGGTCGTTGTTCTGGTCGCTGACGTTAACACTGAGTGTATGATTAATAACAAAGTTTACCGGCGAGCCGTTATTCATTGACGGCAGGGTTGTCTGAGCTGTTAAGTAACCTGTTTTGTTAACTTTTATTTCATGAGAGTACTGGTTTAAGCCGAAAGTTGTTCCCTGAACCACTTCACCGTCAATCCATAAGGTGTAGTCACTTAAGGAGCCTTCCTGAGTGTTAACATTAATATCTGTGGGCCAGGTGTCCTCTGTTCCAAGACTAACAGTGGTTTGACTATTGCTTGTCAAGGCAGTCGTCTCAACATTTGATGGTGAGAACTCGTAACCGTCAAGGTAGTAAGCCTTGATTGTCTGAGGGCTAACATCAAAGTAGAATTCAGTGTCAGTGTTGCCTGATAAGTCATGGGTTAATAAGTTATTATCCTCGTCGTCGTCAACGTATATCATGCCAGTGTCAACTGGCTGGTAAAAATCATCCATTAAGCCAATCCTAAGAGTTCTTATTAAGTTCATTTGTTCTGCTTGAGGCCCAAGTATTATCTGGGGGCTGGTGTATAAGTCCTCTGTCACGTACCCATTCTTCACCGCCTTGATGTTGAACGCGGTGTTATGAGGTATCTCGCAGCTGTAAGTGCCGTCGCCGTTATTAGTGCATTCATTATCCCCGCTGTCAAATACTCCGTAAACATCTGCGTTGGTGATGAGGGCGTTATTATCATTATCATCTGTTAAGGTCAGGATGAAGGTGTAAGTTGTCTCTGTTAATGACAGCGTCACTTTTTCAGGACTGGTCTGGGAACTAGTGTTAAGGTTAACATTCTCTCCTCCGCCAGCATACGAGTACCTGTTGGAACTATCAGTATAACTAACCGTGTAAGAGCCTGTTGGGACCGGCAGGTAGTAAAGACCGCTGCTTTCATAGATGCTTGAGATATCATACACGTTGTACGGCGAGACGTTTAATAAACCCCTGACTGGTTTAACCGAGCTCAGGTTAACCAGTAGTGAAGAGTCATGGTCTAGTGTTATGCTTGAACCCATGTTAGAGCTCTGCTGATTATTTATTAATAAGTAGCCATTAACTGTTGGGTTTGAAGATAAGTAAAAGGGGGTGTTGTTAATGCTGCAGACGTGGGTTTTTGTGCCGTCACCAGTGCAGCTGAAATAGTTAAGGGTGTCAAGCGAGTAATCAACATTAGCGTTCGTGTTAGTTAATACCTGGGTGTTGCAGTAATTATTAGAGCACCCGTAATCACACTCTTCAATAGTGTACTGGCAGCTGCCCTCATCACAGTAACCATTAAAATACCTCGTATCACCATCACAGTAGTCATCACACGTCACTCCTCCACAAGGGTCAGAGTTGCACTCGCCGTCAGTGCAGCCGAAAGAACAGTACTGGGAGTCATAGTAACAAGCGCCCCCGCTGCAGTAACCATTATAGTACCTCGTATCACCGTCGCAGTAGTTAGGACACGTGACTCCGTCGCATGGACTATTCTTACACCTGTCATCACCCGGTTCTTCAAAGCATCCGTAGTAACAATCAGTTGTCTGCTCTGTGCAGCAGGAAGTGTCAGGGTTGTCATAGTCATCACAGTCATCACCCCTGCACGAGTAGTAAACAAGGCTGTCACCGCTGCAGTAATCATTATTACAAGGGTCAGGGTCTAGGCATACATTATCACCGTCTAGTTTAATATTAACTGTCGCGTCAGCTGCAGTGACCGTCTCACCGGTTTTTTGAGGATTATAATAATTATATTGTGTGATGCTTATTGTGCAAGTCGGGGTCCCGTATATATGGGGCGCGCATACGCCTTTAATCTCTGGCAGGTCATAGTAACCATTATTGTTAGTAGTGGTTGACTCTGAACTCTTTCCAGGACAATTAACTGTCACGACCGCGCCGGGCACTAACTCGTTGTCCTCGCCAGTGATTGTTCCATCAAAATCCGCGTCATTACAGAAGGCTAGTGCAGTATTAATTATTAATAAGATTGTTAAGGCTAGCAGTATCTTACTCCTTCCCTTACTTAGGATTGATTTCATGGTTTTTTCTCATAACTCTTTCGGAGAGCGGATTTTTTCTTTTTTCATAACAGCTGTTTCAGACGCGCGTGTATAAATCCTTACCAGCTCCTCTAAACTAACCTCTTCATTACCGTCTATCTTGTTTTCAAGATCGTACTGTTCATGAAAGCGTGTTAAATCATTGATTAATAATCTAAAAGTGGCGTTCTCTGAATAAGCAAAGCCAATAACCTCTTCTCTCTCTATTTTAAGGTAAGCATCATCTTCACTGTATGTTTCATTAATTTTTTTATCAATGCTTTTTTTATCATCATCACTTAAGATGAACTCAAGGAAGCTGGCCGGCAGGTAATTAAGGTCAATGTCTGATAATATTTTCTTAAGAGGCGCTTTGATTTTAACATTCTTATTGTCTAGTGTGTGAAGCGCTGTTATAGTGCTTGACTCGCCTGGCAGCGCGCCTTTTTCATACTGGGTGCGGGTTATCACATTAGCTAAGCCCATGAGGTGCTGCATCTGCCAGTGCTGGTATTCATTAATTTCTTTTTCCTCAGGCTCTTTAGGCTTGAATTCCTGCTTTGGTTTTTCAGACCCTTCAACAGGCTTCTTGCCCAGCATTTCCTTGACTTTATCCTTTCCCAGTATCTTTGTTAAGTCAACTCCTTTGTTCTTGCCCATATATTACATCACGTACTCCTTTACTCCTTTTAATAAGTCCTCATAACTCATGCCCAGCCGCTCTAAATCCAGTGATAAAGCGTCAGCTTTAAGGTTTAATAACCTGCTTTGTTTATTAGGCTTATAAACCGACTTATTCTTAGGACCCTTTAGTGGATTATTATTAAAAATAGTCTTAATATACTCTTTATAGAAAACCTCATCACTTGCCGTGCTAATGTTTAAAAGCCCTTTATACACGTTCTTCATTGAAGGGTTGTTTAGTGTTTGATTAAGGTAGAACTTCTTATGAGCAGCGTTTTTAAGCTCAGGGTAAGCCATCACGAATAAGCCGCTGATTGTTTTCTTAATATCATTAGTGCAGCTCTGGAAGTTAGTGTCGTATGCGCCGTCACCGTTAGTATCAATCATGAAAACACCGCTGGTCCCCTCTGTTAGCTCTTCAAGTTTTCCTAGACCGCTCTGATAACTGCTTTCAATCTTATCCTCCAGCCTGTTAATCTTTTTAGACTCTTTGAAACCCTTTTTAAGATTGCTTAGTAATATTACTCCTTCAATCCCCAGTGCTCCGAGACTGATTAGTGACGGCACTAAGTAATTAGTTTTAGTAACACTGCCAGTGTAAGGCGCTGTCTCACCTTCAGGCGCTGTTATTGTTGACTCATTAACGCCCCTGCTCATCCATGAAGCAAACTTTGAACCAATAGCTAGCAATCCATGCCCAACGATTCTAAGTATATAGCCCTTCTTGCTTAACTCTCCCCGCTCATAACGGGCAGTATCATATAAAAAGTTAGTGATTGTTACGACGCTGACGCCTGACTGTAATGCACTGTTAACCCACTTAGGCACCTGGAACCCTAGTGTTTCCTCAACAACTGTTGGGTAATCACTATCACTCGTAACATTACTCCAGTCAAAATCCTTGTTAGGGATGGTCTGGGTGCCTGTCTCGTCAGTCAGTGTGTAAGCAGCAACTGTTTCACCCGCAACTGCCCCTCCAGCCAGCAGCCCTAGACTAATCTTTAACTTATCACTCAGAACGTTATTGTATTCATCTAGTCCTTTATCAAGCTTCTCCATCTTCCTTAGTAGGTGCTCAAGCCCTGCTACACTCATACACCTTCTTTCCAAGTTAATAATTTATAAACATTTTGGTTTTGTAAGAGCCTTGAATTAATAAAACTATTAAAGTCATTGATTATTCAATCCTATTTAATGCTTGACTTATGGGGTTTATACGAGCGGGATTATAAGAAGTTAATGCTAATCCCAGTCTGCGTGTTATTATTCTTCAGCGGAGTGATTATTTATCATAAAGTGACTACTGGTGACTTCTTTGGCAAGGACATATCACTTAAGGGCGGGACCAGCATCACTTTCTATACTGACGAGCAACTAACAGGGGTTAATGAATGGTTAAGGAGTTCATGGGGCAGTGACGCCCAGTTAATATTAATCACTGACCCGTTAGGAGGTTTTAAGGGTTATGACTTCAGGGTTGGCAGTGAGTTAAGCACTGAGGAAGCAAGTGATAAGTTATCAGAGCTTGTTGGCAGGGAAGTGAGTTCAAACGAGTTCAGCGTTGCCTACCAGGGAGCATCTATTGCCCAGAACTTCTTCTATGAGTCAATAATAATCATCGGGGCGTCATTCCTGTTCATGAGCCTCGTGGTGTTATATTACTTTAAGAACGTGATCCCGGCAGTCAGCATTACTTTCTCAACAATTGCTGACGTGATAGTAGTCATGGGCGTTCTTGACTTATTCGGCATTCCTCTAAGCGTTGCCAGCATCGGCGCCTTGTTAATGCTTATTGGATTAAGCACTGACAGCGACATGTTGCTGGCAGCTAATATAATTAAGAAACGTAAAGGCGACTTGATGAGTCGTTTGAAAAAAAGCTTCAAGACCGAGTTGACCATGAGCCTGGCAGCAATCACCACCTCAAGCATCATGTACTTATTAACTAATATTGACATGATTAGGAGCATTGCGCTGATATTATTAATCGGCTCGGTCAGCGACTTATTGAACACCTGGGTCTTAAGCGCAGGGCTGCAGCGAATGTACAGGGAGTGGCGCAAGTGAAATTATTAAAAATTATTAAAGAGTGGAAGTTATGGCTGCTGGCACTGCTAATTATTTATTCACTAATAATCATCCACCCATTCTCACCCACTAGTGGTGTTTTAATAGAGGGTGTTAGGAGCCCTGCTCCCAAGGAATTAGAGGTTGGCAGCGTTATCACTGGAATAACCATCTCATCACTTAATGGCTCAAAAAGAGCGTTATTCAGAGTTAACAACCTAACTGAGTATAACCAAGCCTTGACCAATCTAGGGCTTAATGACACTGTCAGGGTTAAGTACCGCTCAGAGGTTATCCCTTATAATTACGAGACCAGGGAGGCGATTGCTTTCAGGCCGGTTGAACGTGATAACGAGACTAGTATTGGCTTAATAGTCGGCGAGGTGCCGGGCAGCAACCTTAACTTTGGACTGGAAATTATTGGCGGGACCAAGGTCTTATTAACCCCTAACCGGACCCTTACTAGTGATGAGTCAGAGAACCTTGTGGAAGTGCTTAAGCAACGATTAAACCTTTTCGGCTTAAAAGAAGTACCGGTTAACTTCGTGACTGACCTAACAGGCAATCAGTACGTTAGGATTGAGTTCGCAGGAGCGTCTGAGGATGATGTTAAGTTGCTGCTTGAAAAAGAAGGAGCTTTTGAAGGAAGAGTCGGCAACCAGACAGTGTTCAGGGGTGACGAGATTGTTGACGTTTGTATCAGCGGGGTCCAGTGCACAATGAGAGTTGAGCCGGTCTACGCTGGCACAGGCGACAGCAAGTCAGTGCTATACCGGTTCCAGTTTCAAATAGACTTATCTCAGGAAGCGGCTGAGCGGTTTGCTAACGTGACTAATAACTTATCTGTTGGCGAGTGCAACCCCCAGGGTTGTTACTTAGAAGAGAAGCTTGACTTATACTTGGATAACGAGTTGATACAGGACGGCTCACTAGCCCTGCCAGAATCTATTAAGGGCGAGGTCATGACTTCAGCAACCATTACCGGCACCCGTTATACAATGAAGGAAGCTCAGGATGAGATGAGACGGTTGCAGGCAATCCTACAGTCAAGAAGCCTGCCAGTGAGCCTTGAAATAGTTAGTGTTGAAACATTATCACCATCTATTGGTGAAGAATTTGCCGCTAACTTATTCACCGTCATGTTATTAGCAGTGCTGGTTGTCGCCTTGATAATAGGCATCCGCTACCGAAGCCTTAAAGTATCACTCCCAATCATCTTAATAATAATTGTTGAGATTATCAGCACGCTCGGCATCACCGCCCTTATCGGCATCACCCTTGACTTATCAGCGATTGCTGGTTTAATCGCCAGTATTGGCACCAGCCTTGACGACCAGATAATAATCACTGACGAGGTGCTGGCAGGCCGTAAAGATAAGCGCCGGAGTGTTAAGCGCCGGATTAAAGAGGCATTCTTTGTAGTAATCACCGCCTTCACAGCCACTTTTGTAAGCATGATGCCACTCGCATTCGCGGGCGCAGGGTTGCTGAGGGGCTTTGCCATAACCACGATGGTTAGCATCACCATCGGCGTTTTAGTGACAAGACCTGCTTACGCTCGCATTGTTGAGTTAATCTTTAAGTAGTGCTCGCTTAGTCTTTTTTTTTGACAACCGCTCGCATTGTTGAGTTAATCTTTAAGACAGTAAACTATTTAAGACAGGTTTTTAAGAAATATTATACGTGAAGCTGTTATTAGTTGAGGATAAAAAAGACTTGCTTGACTTAATCACTTTAAATCTTAAAATGAAAGGGCTGGAGGTCGTGACTGCTAGTAACGGCTTGGAAGCACTTGAATTACTTGACGAGTCAGTTGACGCGGTCCTAACAGATGTTAAAATGCCTAAAATGGATGGTTTTCAACTGCTGAAACAGGTTAAGAAAATCAATAAGTCACTCAGGGTTTACGTTATGAGCGCTAATTACGTTAACTTATCAAAGGCTAAAGAGTTAGGCGCTGCAGGGTTTTTTAAAAAAGCAAGTCAGGGTTTTAATGAAGCAGTATATAAGATTATTACTAAAGAAGTAACTGATTACTTCTAATCCTCTAATAACTCACTAATTGGCGAGCCGTTAAGGTACTGCTCTAAAGAGGTTATTAAAACTTCATGCACGCCCCTCACTTCCTTGCTTAACAAGCCTTCATTCTTGCTCATAGTCATCGGCTCCCAGCAACCCTTCTTCTTGAACAAGGTGTTCAACGTGATGATGTTACCATCCTTACTGCCGAAGAACTTAACCCATAACTCAGTGCCTTTCTGATTAATAGTGATTGAGGGATAACTGCTTAAACCCTTCTTAACAGTTAATTGAGCGTAAATCTTATTAGTTAAAGGAGTGCGAGGCTCACTAATATAACCCGCTGATGCTAAGAATTCTTTAAAAGAGTCATAATCAAAGTCACTAAGGCTTATGGGCTCATTCATCACTAATCTTTCAAGCCGCGGGTTTATAATATTTACTGTTTCTTTAAGTATAGTATTGCGCCCGCGATGTCACCCTCGCTTTCACCAAGGGCTTCAAGCGCCTCGTCCTCGGTGCAGCCAGTCTTATCCATTACTAATTCTAAATCCTCCTCGCTGACCTCAATCATCTCCTCCTCAATAACCTCGCCTGACACTTGGAAAGTATCCCTGCCCTTAACCTTCATGCGCTGGACCGAGGGCTCAGATATTATTATATCACCACTATCAGTCTTGATTATGACCTCGCTGGCAGCTACCTCCTCCATCTTAATGTTCTTCATTAACTTCCTCATCAGGTTAGGGTCAAGTTTCATTTCATCTTCACTGCTAGCACTCCATTACTGATTGACTTATTAATTATCCGATAATTCTCTGGCACGCTGATAATCTTAAAGTAACCCTTATCATCCTTAACCGCCCTGATTTCAAGCGACTCGCCTAGGTGCATTAGGTTAACATTCTTTAATGAGTTAATGCCCGGCAACTCTATTAGTATTTCAAGCCCGTCACCCCGCTTCTTAACCGTTACCTCCGGCTCCTCTAACTCCTCTGGCAGTTTAAGAACCCTCCTCTTAACCCGCTGCCTCTTTTTACCGCTACTCTTAATCTTAATAGTGAAACTCTTGCCCCTTGGTTTACCAATTCCGAATAATTGTTTAATTATCTTATTGAGCAAGCCTCCTCTTTTTATTTCTAACCCACAGTAAGGGCAGTAACGCCAGTCACTGTTTTGTTTTTTATGGCACTTAGGACAATTCATTATATTAGTTACTGAGATACTAATTAGTATTTAAGTTTTTCATCCGAAAGAATTAAAAACAAGTCCCTTTTATCCTTGTTAATATGGTAGAAAATCGACAACCACAGGTTTTACTTTTACCAGAAGGTTACACTAGAACCCAGAAGAGGGATGCTCAGCGCAATAACATCATGGCTGCAAAGCTAGTTGCTGAGACTGTTAGGACTACACTGGGGCCTAAGGGCATGGATAAAATGCTTGTGGACAGCATGGGGGACGTGGTCATAACTAATGACGGCGTCACTATCCTAAAAGAGATGGAGATTGAGCACCCGGCTGCTAAGATGATTGTTGAGATAGCTAAGACTCAGGAGGAAGAGGTGGGTGACGGCACGACCACTGCAGTGGTTATTGCAGGCGAGTTGTTAAAGAAGGCTGAGGACTTGTTAGAACAAGAGGTTCACCCAACAATCATTGCTAAAGGGTATACCATGGCTAGTAATAAGGTGTCAGAGCTGCTTGATAAGATGAGTATGAAGGTTGACATCAAGAAGGTTGAAACCTTAAATAAACTGGCTAAGACCTGCATTGCCACTAAGGCGCCGGCTGAGTCAAAGAAGCTGGTTGAAATATTAGTTAAGGCTGTGCTTCGAGTGATTGATGAAGGAAAGGTTGACCCTGATAACATTAAGATTCAGAAGAAGGTTGGCAAGAGCGTTGATGACAGTGAGTTAATCAACGGCTTCATCATTGATAAAGAGAGGGTCAGCAGCGGGATGCCTAAGAAGGTGTCTGATGCTAAGATTGCATTAATCAGCACTGCCTTAGAAGTTGAGAAAACAGAGACCGAGGCTAAGATTAATATCAGCAGTCCTGACCAGCTGCAGTCATTCCTGGAGCAGGAAGAGCGGATGATTAAGGACATGGTTGACCGGATTGTTAAGAGCGGCGCCAACGTTGTGTTATGCCAGCGGGGCATAGAGGACGTGGCGCAGCACTTCTTGACCAAGGCGGGCATTCTTGCTGTTAAGAATATCAGCAGCAGTGATATGAGCCGGCTTGCCAGGGCGACTGGCGGGAACGTTGTTAAGACTCTTGACTCTCTTTCAAAAACTGACCTTGGCTCAGCTAAGGTGGTTGAGGAGTTGAAGATAGGTAATGACAACATGGTTTTTGTCCGTGAGTGCAGCAACCCTAAGGCTGTTTCAATACTAGTCAGGGGCGGCACTGAGCACGTCATTGACGAGGTTGAACGGTCTATTGAGGACGCGGTCGGTGTTCTTAAGAGCGCTATTGAGGACGGCTTGGTAGTTGCTGGCGGCGGCTCGCCTGAGATGTACTTGAGCAAGGGCTTGATGAATTACTCTGAGAAGTTGAAGGGCCGTGAACAGTTAGCTGTCAGGGCGTTTGCTAAGGCGCTTGAAACCATTCCAAGGACACTGGCTGAGAACGCTGGTATTGACCCGATTGACATGATGGTCGGCTTAAGAGCTGCTCATGACTCGGGCAAGAAATGGTACGGTGTTGACATGACTAAGGGCTCGCCTGCTGACATGGTGAAGCAGGGAG
This sequence comes from archaeon, assembly GCA_014729335.1. Taxonomy (GTDB): domain Archaea; phylum Nanobdellota; class Nanobdellia; order WJKC01; family WJKC01; genus WJKC01. Next base: position 15,753 of record WJKC01000019.1, read on the forward strand.
TTATTGAGCCTTCAAGAGTGAAGGAGCAAGCAATTCAGAGCGCCAGCGAGGTGGCAGTGATGATACTGCGCATTGATGACGTGATAGCTGCTGGTAAATTAAAGGGCGAGGGTGGTCCTGGCCCTGGTGCGGGCGGCGGAATGCCTCCTGGCATGCCCGGCATGCCCGGCATGATGTAACTTTCTGGGAAGAACTTTTTTTTCTTTCTTTTTTTTTCTTATAAAAGGGGGGGAGGTAGCTCTAGGAGGTGGATTCAATTTTAGGATATTCGTTTTGTTCTTTTTCCCTGAAGTACCAAGCGTTATGAACAGGTATTGAAAACATCATGAAATCAATTAACTCTCTATCTATTCTATTTTTTGTTTTCAACTTGCATTTAGGACCAGTATTTAAGAATTTTTCTAATCCTTTAAGGTCTTTTATACTAATGTTATCTAATATTTTGCTGTAGTTAAAACCAAGGAATCGGCTTTCCTCTCTTAGTTCTTCAATTATTTTCTTAAAATACTTGACTTTTTTTCTCCCAAACTTTTTTCTAATATACTTATTCATGCAATATTCTTTTATTGTATCATGTTTAAATAATTTACCTTTAAGGGTCACTGCATCACAAGCCTTTTTAATATTTGAGTTATTGAGAGTAGTCACTTATGGGTTTCAATTATGACAAGCTTTATTTTCCTTATAAGAGCGTGAGGCAGTACCAGGACTTGTTAATTCAGAATATTAACGCTTCTATTGAGTCCCGTAAGAACTTATTAGCTCACGCTCCAACCGGTCTTGGCAAGACCGCGGCTGCGCTGGCACCAGCTCTTTACCAGGCGTTTAATAATAATCTTAACTTGTTCTTCCTCACACCGCGCCACACCCAGCACCGCTTGGTGATTGATACGTTAAAGGAGATAAAGGACAAGCACGGGATTAGTATACCAGTGGTTGACTTGATTGCTAAGCAGTCAATGTGCCCCCAGCCACTGGCTAAGGAGTTAGGCCGGACTGACTTCCTTGATTACTGCCGGGAGGCGAGGAAGGATGGCAAGTGCGTTTATTACCGTAATACCCGGAAAGTGGAGTTAACAGAGGAGGCTGAGCAGGTGCTGGCTGACCTCTTGAACAACTCGCCAATGCACTCTGAGGATTTCTGCGCTGCGTGCGCTGATAATAAGATGTGCCCTTATGAGATGGCGTTGGAGCTTGGTAAGAAGAGCCGGGTGGTTGTCTGTGACTATTTTCACTTATTCGCTGACCATGTGCGAAACGCTTTCATGGCTAAGATGAACAAGGACCTTGAGGAGTCAGTGGTGATTATTGACGAGGCTCATAACCTGCCTGACAGGGTCAGGTCCTTAATGACTAGTCGCTTAACAACTTACACTATTAATAATTCAATTAAGGAGTTAGAGTCCTTTGAGTTCTTTGATGAGGCTGAGGTTGTCAGGTACTTGCTCCGCTCTTTTGAAGGATTGGTTCCTAATAAGGGCAAGGAGTCTATTGTTGCTAAGGATGACTTAGTTAAACATTTAACCTCCTTGTCAGGCTTCTCTTTTGAAGAGGTTATTGAGTTATTAATCACTGCTGGTCAAGCAGTTAGGGAGGAGCGGAAGAAGAGTTACACTCTGGCTGTTGCCCGGTTCCTGGCTGACTGGGTTGTTGACGAGCCTGACAGGGTTAGGATAATAAAGAGGGAGCGAAGCCGTCGGGGCAACGAGTTCATCTCTTTATCTTATTGTTGTCTTAACCCAGCCCAGTACACTGAGCCGGTGTTTGACGAGTCCTATTCTTCAATCCTGATGAGCGGCACGCTCACCCCTACTAGTATGTACTCTGAGGTGCTGGGTGTTAGCAAGTCAAGTGTTATTGAGCTGAAGAGCCCTTTCCCTAAAGAGAATCGTTTAACCCTAATAATCCCTGAAACAACTACTCGTTACTCTAAGCGCAGTGATGACATGTACCAGCGGATTGCAGGCAAGCTTGAATCCTTGATTAAGAGCTTAAGCGTCAGCACAGCGGTGTTCTTCCCTTCTTATCGGATTCTTAACGAGGTGTCAAACAGGTTGAGCATCAGTGACCGTAAAATAATTATTGAGCAGCGAGGCTTGTCAAAGGAGGCTAAGGATTCGCTGCTTAATTCTTTCCGTGATAGTCAAGGGTCGGTCTTGTTAGGGGTTGTCAGCGGCAACTTTGGCGAGGGTATTGACCTGCCCGGCGACGAGTTGGAGTGCATCATTATTGTCGGCGTGCCCTTGCCAGTGCCTGACCTCTATGCTAAGTCATTGATTAATTATTATGACGAGCGGTTTAGTAAGGGCTGGGATTACGGGTATGTGTTCCCTGCTCTTACCCGGGTTATTCAGAACGCCGGCAGGTGTATCAGGCAGTCAACTGATAAAGGATTAATTATATTGCTTGATGAGCGATACGCGTGGAGTAATTATTACAAGTGCATTCCTGCTGACTGGGATGTTAAGATTACCAAGCACCCTGAGAAAATGGCAAGGGAGTTCTTTAAACACCAAGGATGAGTCTTAAAAGGTTCCTGACCCCGATTGTTAAGCCGTAGATGATGAATATCATCTTCACGAAGTTGCTTAATTCCTCGTGTTCTTTATCCTTGTCCAGGAAGTAGATAACTAAGCCGAGCACCACTGCTTTCCATAAGTAGAATGACAGGCTGGTGCCGAATAAGTTAAAGATGGTTCTTGGAATCACGTGCTGCTCAAAATAGTTGAAGTACTCTAGGCTCACGTGGGTGACGCTTGACTCAAAGAAGTGGCTGATTATCATGTACTGGTTGAACTTGTTCTTAAGTGGCTGCCAGTACCTGCTGAGAACTATTACTGGCAGGCAGCTGGCAAGGGTGTAAAAGAGCGACAGCATTAAGGCGCTGGTATCAAGCCTCCCAGGGATTAATATCCCAAGGATTACAACCTGGGATGCTAATAATGCCAGGCTGACACCTGAGTAAACCCACTCGTAACGCCAGCCTTTAAAATCCTCCAGTTTCTTGGCAAGTATTACTAGAGGGAAGAATAATGCTAGTACAGGGATGTAAAGCCCGGGCGTGGTGGTTAGGAAACCATAAGGGTAGATCCCCGCGTCTGTTAGTGAACGCCAAACACCAACTAGCAGTACGAATGGAATGGTTGCTTTCAGGAACCTAAGGTTTAGTTCGTAGCCGGTTTTTTTTAATAACTTATAGATGAAGTAAGAGGCTATTACCAGCAGCACCCCGTACGCAGCGGTGTTAACCATGTTGTAGCCGGTCCCCTCTGTTATTGGCTTGATGAAGTATTGTTCAAAGAAGCTTGGAGCGTTTACTGACTTGTTAGAGTAACTAACCGTCATTTTAGTTTGGCATTGATGATTGTTATTGACTGGTTAAGGTTGTCTATCTGTGCTTTAAGCATGTCGAGTTTAGAGTTAATTATTTCAAGCTTGCTTCTGACTTCAGCGTCAGTTGCTTGGGGCTGAGCAGTGGCTGGCTGCGGCGCCTGTCTTTGCTGTAGTTGCAGGTCCTGAGGGTAAGCCTCTGCTCTTGGCGCCGGCTCAGTATAAGCGGCTGGCTCCGGCTCTGGCAGCGGCTCCGGCTCTGGTTCTGGCAGTGGTTCAAGCTCTTCTTCCGGTTCTTTCTTCCTTTTTAAGAAGTCAAGTATCCCCATTACATAGATTAAAAGATTTTACAATTAAAAACCTTCCTGTGAGCGAGGGGAATTCTTATATAAAACGTTTTACTATTTATTATTATGGGTGATTACGCTCTTTTTGGTGATAAAGGTGAGAAGGTAGTTAAGCACTACCAGCTGCGGTTCGGGTCTGGCGATGCCTTGGAGCCTTTTTATTACAGCATCCTCTACGCTCTTAGGAATAACCGGCAGTACCGGATTGTTAAGAAGGTGTTGGATTATTATAATATTAGTCCTAACTCACAGCAGTTCGGGTTCGCCACTCAGAACCTTCGGCAGGAGATAAGCAGTGCGAGTGGGTTGCTTGGCCAGATTGGCGGGGTGGTTAAGAGTATTGTGGCGATGAAGAAGGACTTGCAGCGGATAAAAGAGTGCCTTGATTACTATAAGGATAAGGGCAGGCCTAATGAGTTAGTGCTTAAGGGCGTCTGGGCTGACTTTGTTGACAGCAAGACTGGACCCGCAAGCCTTACCCAGGCTGCTCAGAAGCTGGAGTTCTTTGTGGCTCGTGACTGGTTTTTTAAGATTAACAGCGCTAAGGAGGCTGAGGAGTTGGAGGATGTGCCTGGTAATGTCAAGGCTTTCCTGGCTAAGAAGTATAGGGAGTACTCTGTTTGGAAGAAGCACTGGAAGACCCGGTTGGAGGATATGAAGGGCATTATCCAGCAGCAGATAAAGGCCAGCAAGCAGACAGTGAATTTGTATAAGCAGTGGATTCAACCATTGCTGCGTAATATTGAGGCTTTGAAGTTAGCGCCTGACCCGTCTAACCCGGACTTGTTGAAGATTGGGGGCAATACTTTCTCAAAGGTTAAGGTTGTTGCCTGGAACAAGGTGACTCCGCGCAAGGGCAATAAGGTTAGCTCAACGTATAAGGAGCCTGATAAGCGTGGTAAGGATAAGGATTTTGGCGAGATAGGTAAGACTTTGTATCAGGGTAAAGAAGTGCCTTTCATGACATTAATTGAGATTGAGTTAACCTTGAAGGCTGGCAAGCAGGGTACGACTGAGACGATTGTTGACTTCTATGCCAAGGTCTATGATAAGAAGCGTTTTGAGGAGTTATACTGGGATTCATGGCTTAAAGACCCTGCTGAGGAGTGGATTGAGAATTTATTATTAAAAGAGGAGCTGCCAATAGAGCTTGAAGAAGCTGAGGGGGCGGAGGAGCCTAAGGATTTCCTGTCACTTATTGGCAGCCAGCTTGATGAAGCAATTGACAAGGTTAAGTCAAAGTATGACTCTGTCCTGGATAAAGTAGGGTTGAAACCTAAAAGCAAGAGTTTAAGAAAGTATGATATTAATAAGTTAGTTGGAGCTGCCAGCGCTGAGGTTAAGAAGGACGTTTCACTGGTTTACTTTGTTGTTAAGAAGCGTCACGGCATGCTCGCTGAGCTGGCAATGTACATGTAGTTTATGAAGTTTAAGAAGTTTGGTGGTTACCGTATTGGCAGCAACATACCCGTACGTAAAGGTTCTGTTTGGGAGAATGTTGCCCGCGTTGCTAGGTGGGGCGCTCCTGTTATTGAGTTGCACACTAATGCCGAGCGGCTGGGTGCTCATGCGTTGAGTGCTATTAAGCAGATGGCTCAGGCTAATGACCTTGTTTACACTTGGCACATACCGCCTAGTGACCAGGAGTCAGGCGAGCTGGCCCTGCCTAACGACCCTAATAAGAACGAGTTCGCGCGCCGGATAATGGAGCGGGCTATTAAGTCAGCTGACGAGGTGGGGGCTAAGCACATCACTTTCCACGCAACGCACCAGGCTGGCAAGCCTGCTAAGGACACGCTCTACGTTTATAATGAACAGGAGAAAGCTGTTAAACTGGCGCGTCAGGTTGAGGGCTTGAACCGCCAGGAAACAGTTGAGTTATTGGATGAGAGTGCCAAGGCGCGCGTCAGGACTCAGTGGAACAGCCTTGAATCACAGAACAGGGTTGTTAATCAGATTAAGAAGACTGCTGAGACCGTGACTAAGCAGGGAGTGGATAATGCTAATGCTTTGATGCTGTCAAGCCTTGTTGACACCATATCGGCTCAGGCTGGGATGCTTGGGTTGCAGCCCTCTGATTTCCATGTTTGGCGCCGGATTCAGAACAAGACAGCTAATAACCAGCCATTAACCAGTGCTGAGAAGCGGGTTGTTAAGAAGTACTCTCAGAAAGTTCTTACCCAGGTTGGTGATTACCAGCAGCACTTTAAGGCTCAGAAGAAGCAGATGGAGCCTTTTAAGCAGATTGTTGACAAGGGCGGCTCATTGGTGAGGGATGGTGAGGAGGTGATGCGCCAGAACGTTGCTGAGAATATTGCAATGCTTGATAAGAGGGTGTTGAAGCGAGCGGTTAAGAACGGCGTCTCACTTGGTTTTGAGAACATGTCTGGCAACATCTTGTTCAGCACTCCTGAGGAGTTGAATGACCTGCGTGAGCGCACGGTTAACGAGCTTGTTAAGCGCAAGAAGCTTTCAAGGGCTGAGGCTGAAGAGTTTATTGGGTTCACTTTTGATATTGGTCACGCCAGCACGGTTAAGTACTTTGACGTGTCTGGCAAGAAGTTCGCGTCTCATGAGGAGTTCATTGACCAGTTAAAGGGTCCGGTTAAGCACGTTCACGCCACTGATTCTATTGGAGCGGTTGACAGCCACCTGCCATTGGGTCAGGGCGAGTTAACTAAGGAGAATTTTGATAAGCTGCAGGAGGCGCTTCGCCGCTCTGGTTTTAAAGGCACTGCAGTCCATGAGTTAGGGGCTAGTGAGCTGCCAGTTCTTTACGGGTCGTCAATGGAGTGGGTTGAGGGAGGCTACATGGTTCACGGCACGCCAACGTCCCAGATGTGGGGTCCCAGCTACCTGGCTGCGAGCATGACTGACCCTTTAATGATGGAGAAGGACAAGGGATACTTTTATGAATCCTTTGTTGATATATATTAATTATGAAAAAGGAGCATTTGAGCACTCTTTCTCATTTGAAGAAGCGGGTGGGGTTGATTAAGTCAAAGCCTGGGTTGCTGCGCACTGAGGATATTGACCTGGTTTATAAGTTTGCAAGCAAGTTAACCAGCAAGGATTACCTTGGCGGCATGGTCCAGGCAGTTGTGTTGTTTGGGAGTGTGATGCGGAAGAAGAGGACTAAGGACAGCGACCTTGATGTCCTTGTTATTCTTGATGATATTAGTAATGAGTTAACAAGCGAGATGGCGTCTGCTTACAGTTTGACTGTCGGCTCCTTATTAGCTAAGTTGAACGCTCATGATAAGATTCACTTAACCACTCTTGGCATGATTCGTTTCTGGGACGGGGTGCTTAATGGCGAGCCAGTGATTACTAGTATTATTCGTTCTGGCAAGGCGATTGTTGATACCGGTTTCTTCTCTCCTTTGAAGGCTATGCTGGCTAAGGGCATGATTAAGCCTACCAGGGAGGCGGTTGTCTCTCATCTTAGGATGGCAGAGTCATTGGTTAAGAACCAGCAGTTGTATCACCGAAGGGCTGTGACTGATTTTTACTGGGCTGTGATGGACGCTGCTCACGCTGCAGTGATGCATGCTGGCGAGGAAACCACTCATCCTAAAGAGGTCTCAGCTCTTTTCAAAAAAATCGCACCTAGTGTTGGCTTGGACCCTAAGCTTTCATCAATTATTAATAAGTTCCTTGACTTATCTAAGCAGATTACCAGGGGCAGGAAGTTAAGGTTCACTGGCAAGCAGGTGGATGATTATAAGGAGAAGGCTGACGCTTTTGTCCAAAGTGTTAAGAAAGTAATTGAAAAATAATTACTGCATTTGAACTCTCGGCGCGTACTGTTTTGACACTGGGATGTCATAAACATCCTTCCTTGCAGCTTTAACATCTTTTCCTTGAATAACTCTTTCCAGCCCGCTGAACTTCTTCTTTGTATCACTGTCAGCGTACATTAGGCTTGACAGTGCTGCCTGGCTGGCGCTGAAGTTATTGCTGTTTGGGAAAGGCAGGTTCTGGTAGTAGTCTCGTGCAATGAATGCTTCGCCGTATAATTCTTTTTCCTCCGGGCTTAACTGCTCGCCGCCCCTGCCTAGTGATAACTGGGCAGCTAGCACGTGATGCTTGCTTGCTTTAGCATACTTCTCTAGCAGTCCATGTTTCTCTAGCAGTCCGAAACCGAAGTCTATTATCTGGCCTGTCCTGACCCCGTCGTAGTAAATGTCAGCGTAGTCACTTATTTCTTTGATTCCTTCTTTTTCACCTATTGCTTTGAAGAACCTGGCAACCTCTTCAGGATTGTTTAGTTGAATATCCATTTTCCGGCGGCCGGTCATCTCTGGCTGCCTTGAGTCGTGGAAGAATTCCAGGAAACGCCTGATAGCGTATATTCCCTGCAGTTCAGTGACCTCGCCCTGGTTGTATAATCTTATTATCTCCTCAGGGTTTATTTTCATCACGTAATCTTCTTCTTTTTCCCCTTCTTTCTTAACTGGCGGGTTAGCTGCTTCAACACTCGCTGTCATTGACGGGTTAATTAATTGATTCATCTTCTTCCACCCCCATTAAGCTGAATGCATTAGCTCCATGTTTAATCTTTTTAACTTTACTCATGGTTTCTGACACCTTCTCAACCGGCAGCCCTTTTTCTCTTAGGTACACGCTGAAGTATAAGTCAAACCCTTTCAGGTCCTTGCCGTAACCATTTAATTGTTTTTTCAGTGCTTTCTCCACTCCCGGCTTGGCTAGTACTTCCAGCACTTCTGACGCATTAGCGTCCCAGTTTTCATTCTTGATTCTCCCTGGTTCATTAAGTATTATTTTAGCTACTTGGCTTGCATAGACTATCTTCGTGGCTTGTATTGCTTCTTTAACCTCGTCACTCTCAACTGCTTCACTCGCTGGTTTCAGGTAATTGTTTAGTGTTAATTCAGGGTCAAGGTCAACGTATGATTTGTCGTTTATCTCATTCATTAAGAATTGTCCTAGTATCTGGTACTTATTGAGCCCTTTTTGACCCGCTTTTTTAATTAAGTCTTCACTGAGGACCGCGTCAACAGCCATTGTGGTAATGTACAGGGTGTCGTACTTGCTTAAGTCCTCTAGTTTAACATCTATTTCCAGCGCTTTATCCAGTGTTTCAGGAGCTTCTTCTTCACTAATTGGTTTATCTTCTTCTTTACTTTCTGGTGGTTTAATCTTGTTTTTTAGTTTGTTGAATTCTTCTATGTTCATTCCTAGTTGTTTTAGTTTCTTTTTAGTCTCAGCTAGTTCGTTTGCACGCTTTTCATACTCTTTTTTTAGCGTGTCCTGGACTACATTAAGCTCAGAAGACGTCATATTTATTACTCGTCAGTGGTAACTTATAAAGGTTTCTATGCTGCTGCTGGCGCTTTTTGCGGCTGTTGTGCTTGTTTTTGCAGGGCATTAAATACTCCTGCTATTTGTTCATGATCCTTTGCCACTTTCTGATAATCTTTTAGTACTTGATTGTATTGTTTAACTATCTGGGCTGAGTACTCATCAATCTTCTTATTAATTGCTTGTATATCATCTTTCATCTTAGTTGTGACGTTAATTAAGCCATTCAGCACTGCCAAGTTATCCTCATTTAACTTAATATGATAATTACCTAGTGTTGTCTCAAGCGTTTCATTAGTTACATAACCCCCTAATAAAGCCTCTAACTCGCCTTTCAACTGTTCTTTAACCTCTTCAGTGTTTACTTGCTGGTTAATTGCTTGATCAATCCTAGGCACTTGTTCATTTAATCTCTGCTCTAGATTAGTGTAATTAGAAGATACAGTATCTAATTGGTTGTTAAGATCATTATACTTATTTTCTAATTTACCTAATTCATCACCGATATAAATTGCCAAATCATCAAAGTCTGCTTGCTTAACATAATCACCCATCTTACCATCTACTGATTCACTTATTCTATCATCTAGTCCTTGATAGTTATCCTTTACTTCTAGGGCTGGATTTAGTAGTCCTGGAGCTATCTTGTCTATTACTTCTTTTAATTTATCTTTAGTTATGTAATCGCCTTGTTCAGGGTTTTGATAATCATCGCTTAGTTCAATCAGGTCCTGGTCTTTTAAGATGCCTGCTTTTTTGAGTATCTTGATTATTTTACTGTTTTTAACATAATCCTTGTTTAAGATAACTTCTCGTGTTTGGTTTTGTCCAGTTCCTTGA
>WJKC01000020.1 GCA_014729335.1 archaeon
AAAATATATAGTGTAAGAAATCCTAATATAGTTAAAGGACAGTTATTGGTCTCTACCAAATCTTTATATTTTCTGAATGCCTACTTGATTTTTGTAAGTAATCTTAGAAGCATTAAAAGGGCGGCGTAGGGTCACTACGTCTTAAGGCCGGCCAGTGGCTGACCTTTATCTTTAAATACTTCTTATAATTCTAGGATGTTCTTAATCTCTGTTAATTTTTATTAACAGTTGTTAATTTATTTTAACAGAAACATATATAAAATCTTGTTAAGTTATTTTAACACATGTTAAGAATATTTAACGACTTGAGTCCTTTCTTTAATGATAATTATCAGCGAATACACGTGAGGGAGTACGCTAGAGTTATGGAGATTAGCCCGCCAACTGCATCAAAGAGATTGAGTCATTTAAACAAGCAAGGATTATTGAATAAAGAGGAAGAAAGGAACATTATTTATTACCACGCTAACAAAGAAAGCAAAGACTTCATTGACTTGTCAAGAATCTACTGGCGACAACAACTAAAGAAAGCAGAACTCATTAAGTACTTGAACAAGGAATTAATTAACCCACTAGTAATACTATTCGGCTCATTCAGCAAAGCAGAAGTCAAACATGACTCTGATATTGACTTAGCAGTATTCACTCATTCAAGTAAGAAACTAAACTTAACTGACTTTGAAAAGAGATTAGGCAGGAGCATTCAATTATTCACCTTCAAATCAAGAGACGACGTAAATAATAAAGAATTATTAAACAATTTATTAAATGGTTACATAATAACTGGTAATTGGTGAAAAAAAATAATGGATTGGTTTAACTGCAAGAAGAAACGATTAGTAAAAGAAGTTAAATCAGACAATAACTTAATCGAATCATTAATTAAATCATCTGATAAGAAATTAAGGAGTCAGGAATTACTTGAACTAACTAATGACACTGCCAGCTCAAAGATTAGCCTAGCTTATGATTCACTAAGAGCCCTGCTGGAAGCACTGGCAATAAAAGAAGGTTATAAAATATACAATCATGAATGCTACACTTCATTCCTTAAAGAAGTAATGAATAAATCAACACTCGGCGATGAATTCGACAAAATAAGGAAAACTAGGAACGCGATAAACTATTACGGCGAAGAAGTGGAAAAAGAAGAAGCAAAAATGATATTGAAAGAGATAAAAAGATTAATCAACAAAATAAGTAACTCGCTTTAAAGGACAACCACTCTCAGAATCCTTATACTTCAATTAGAGTCTTGTATTAGGATGAATAGTGACTCTTACATCATATGTGTTGATACCGGCCAGTGGCTGACTTTAACTTTATATACTTTTTAATATTCCATAGTGTTCAAATAATTTGAATCCGATGAATAGCTAACTTTTATATTAACAGCGTATATTTCCTATTTTAATGAAAAAAGCGTTTGCAATATTATTTGTTGTATCATTAGCTGGTTGTACTCAAGTTAATGAAAAAGAATTTAATGAAAGCAATGAAGGATTTATTAATGCAAGTGCTCAGGAATTAATCTTAAATTATCAAGTGACAAGTAATAACGCACGACCTCACTCTTAACATAGTTGTTGAACTCGCATTCCTGCTGCAAGTAATCAAGCAGTAGTAACTTTTTTAAACTTGTTTTTTTCTTTAGTTTAGTTAATGATTGCTCGTGAATTTTTGGATGAAGTGTTGAATCCTGAAGTATTAAGTGAGATTGTTGATAAGTATTCTAGTAATAGTTTGGTTAAGACTTTGGTTAATAATAATGTTGAAGAGGGTGCTAAGTATTCTATGGTGAGAGTTGAAAGAATTAACAGTGAGGAGTACATTTTGTGTCCTGTTTTGGATTTGTTTGATGAGGAATTGAACAACGAGGTTGGTTTTGCGGTTAGTGTTGATCAGGATTATTTTGATGTTTATGCTTATGAGTGCAATCATAATAAAGGTAAATATAAAGTGTTGAGCAAACTACCTCACTGTGTTCATAAATCAGTAACTTTGGAGGGCAGTGATTATTCAAAAGTTAGTGAAAGTGTTAAAAAAACTGCTAATATTGATTCTGCAATATTATTCATAAATAATTATTTAACAGACCAAGCAATAGGTTTGGACTCGCCTATAGAATTATTTGACAACAAACTATACCAACAATTAATCAATCGTTTAACAATTCACGGAAACAACAAGAAAGCAGTAAGTTTAAGACTGGATGCTTTATTAAAAAATTATGACTATTTAGATGAAAATGATCCAATGTATGAAAATAACTTGAACAGGGCGAACGTTCACCTCATAAATTTCTTATTCGGATGCGAAGACAACATTAACAACAAAGGATTTATTAAAATGATAAAACCAGAACAAATAAAAAAACACATACAAAAAATATACGATACATTATTCAAAAAAGGATGGATATTCGAGGTTAAGAGATTAATAGAAATATCAGGAATACAACCAAAAAAGGAAACAATACAAAAATATTATGATTCATTTTTAAAACGAGGACTGATAAGCAGTGCTAAGAGATTAAGAAGAATGTCAGGGATAAAACCTCATAGCCCAGTAATAGAAGATGAGAAGTATTTAATTTAGGATTATAGTTTATAATAAAGTGGAGGATTCTGATTATACTAAGTGGACTAAACTGGTTATTTGAATGACTATTCGGGTTTTGTATAAGTTCTTGACTGGTATTGATTGGAATGTTGATAAGTTTCCTGAGGGGGTTAAGTGGGTTTATGTTTGGCCAGTGGCTTTTTTTTTAAATAACGTTTTAAAATGGTATTTCTTCTTTTTTAATCATGAGTGGTGTCTTTAGGGTTAATGATTGGCTTGAGCTTAAGTTGGAGGGCAGTGAGACTAATATTTATGTTAATGGTGAGTTATTTAATCAGTGTAAATACTTGTTATTAGAAATCCCTATTAAAGCAATAGGAGATTATGATGATATAGGCTCTATTGATGAAGCTGCTGAGTGGTTGAATGATGATTTAGAAGAAGGTTCAGCTGGATATTGGATTAAGCCTGAGGAGGAGTTCTGGGGTCACTGCAGCAACCTTCAAGCTTGGGTTGAGAATAACTATGATACAAGGCTTCTTAAGAGCAACTTGGCTTTTCCTTTGCTTAAGAAGTTAGGTGATTATGATTCTAAAGCCAAGTTCAAGTTCAGTGAGGAGTTAATTAAGCGGTTAAATAGTGGTTACGAACCAGTGCAGGAATACTTACTCAAAGAATACCCTGGTTACGTGCTTAACTTGCCTTCAGAGCACATTGATAGTGTTAAATGGAGTCAAATAAAAACCCTTGACTTAATTGGTAATCGTTTGTCTTCTTTACCTGAATCAATTGGTGACTTGGGATGCCTGCAAAAGTTATACTTAAGTACTAATCGTTTATCTTCTTTACCTGAATCAATTGGTAACTTGAAAGACCTGCAAGTGTTAGACTTAACTAATAATTGTTTGTCTTATCTGCCTGGTTGGATTAGTGGCTTAACTAACCTGCAAGTGTTAGACTTAAGTAGTAATCGTTTGTCTTCTTTACCTGAATCAATTGGTAACTTGAAAGACCTGCAAGTGTTAGACTTAACTAATAATTGTTTGTCTTCTTTACCTGACTCACTAAGAGTTCTAGAAAAGAATGGTCTGAGAGTTTATTATTAATTTGATCTCTACAAACACTTTTTATTCACAAACTACCTGTGACTATTTAATAGCACTTGAGAAAGTAATGGCTTTTATCACGCAGCAATACCTGTCGGCAAGTGACTTTAAATTTCACTCTTCAGATACAGAATACTTATAACATAATATTTACCTTATAATAATATGAAAGATGATTCTGATGAATCAAAAGAAGTTTATTGTTCTTGTGAGACTCATAGTTTGGATGATTTAGGAATTGAACAAAGATATATAGTGGCTAGTGAATTAAATGCAAAACTTCAAGGTTTATCATACAATATACATATTATACTATTCTGTCCTGAATTCATAAATCTAAGTATAGAGAAATTGAACCCCCTCACTAGCCCATACAATATTGCTTTAAATAATAAAATCATAGACAAGGAAGATTTTGAAATAATTCAGAATGGATATAACATCATGAATAACTTAAGTGACAATTTATTTGAAGTGGATGAGGAATACTTCAATAAAGCAGAAGAGGTAAAAAACCAAATCATTGAGCTGAAATCAGGTCTGGATAACTTAATTAAAAACAAAAAATACTTCAATAAACAAACTCAATAGAATACACGCCGTTTATCTAGCTAAACTCTATGGTTGTTGGTAACCTAGCATAAACTGCCAATAACGGGTCCATAATACTTATCAGCAGCGTGTGAAGGCATCCTCTCAATTAAGTAATCCTTTGAGTAATTGCCGCCGCATCCGTAATCATAGTGCTGGCCTGAACCCCACCTTGGCATGTTAGTCATGTCATGAACTGCCCCATCAACAGCTACCAAGCACTTATCAGAAGAGTTTAACTCAGCTAAAGTGAAACACTCAGCGCCTACAGTAAAATAACTAAACATTAAGCCGCTGAAAGCAACAAAACCAGTGATTAAGGATACCACCACCATAACAGCTGCTGCGTAGCCAAAATTATAATGCCACTGGTCCCTCTTAGTGATGAAAGCTATCATTGGTAACAACGATAGTATTAGTGAGGCAAAACCAGTCAAGTAATGAATATTAGCCCAGGTAAGTGATAAGTTAATAGAGAAGCCGTACAACATGCTGCTAACAAGTGAAATGATGCTCACACCTAATAATAATACTGAGATGTACTTATGCCCCTTAATCTTCTTTAATAAACATGAAAGAGCAAGCCAGATAATAAGGATTGAAGCAATAATAGAAGAGATGGTATGAACCCAAAACATTAATAATAATAGATTAGAAATGATTATTTAAACTTTTTCAATCAGGAAATCTTAAGGGTCTTCCACTTAACGCGCTTAGCCTTAACAGCTTTCTTAATAGCCCGTTCAGTCTTACTAAGACGAGCGCTCTCACCCTTTTTCACATCCATTAACACGACGCTAATAGGCTTATCAGACTTATCATCCTTAAACTCAGTGTAGCCGTCAAAGATAACGAAGTCAACAGGGTTGCCGATGAAGCGGGCGTCAGCAGGGTTATAACTAAAACCAGGCAGGAAAGGAGCTAACTGCTCAGCAATCCGCCCCTTCAAGACAGACCGGCTCCTGTTAAGAGCGTCACGCCTAATAACGCCCTCCTGCTCCAACACCCACTCCTTAAACTTAACCCTGAACCGATTCTCAAGGAACTTATAAGCAAGGAAAACGCCGACCAGTAAGCCAATGATTAAGCCAAGTAATAAGTACTCCATTAACTAAAGAGTAATAACTTATTGATTAAAAAATCATTGTATTTAAATATAAACATTAATTAAGAAGAAATGCATTAGTTACCCCCTATGCGTTTGAAGTATTTACTGGCTTTATTATTAATCATTGGCTGCACACAAGTAACAGGGATAACTAACGAGACCACTCAGGATGAAGGGTTCATAGTCAGGCCCCCAGTATCATTAAAGTTAAATGCTTCATTCCTCCCAGGCTATAATTATCAAACCTGTAACTTGAGCGCGGTAACAGTGGCTGTAACACTAGAACAGGAACAAGCATGGTATGACTTATACAGAGAGAAGTACGACGCCTTAACAGAGTTAATGGAAACAACAGGCACTGATAACCCAATGGGGTGGGCGCTGGGGATTGAGCAAAGACTAGCAATGAACTGTTATGAACGATTGAATGAGATGAGGCTAACAGCTGAGTGGGAGCCTCAACCATCAATAGAAGAGATACTGGAGCAACCAATACTAATAGATTATTATCATAACCTAACAAGGGTTTACTGTACTGAAGAACAAAAAGAAGCAGTAGTCTGCACAATGGAGTGGGCGCCTGTGTGTGGGGATAATGGCAAGACTTATGGGAATGACTGCACAGCCTGCGCTAGCGGCGAAGTAGAGTACTGGACTAACGGTGCCTGTCATGGATTCCTAAACTGCACCTTAGTGCCTGAGAGCGGGTCCTGCAGTGACGAAGTCACTAAGTATTATTTTAATCAGACAACAGCTAGCTGCGAGGAGTTCTCATGGAGCGGCTGCAGGGGTCAAGTACCATTTGACACGCTAGAAGAGTGTCAAGCTATTTGCCAAGCTTCTTAGCTAATTTAATAACTTTATCCAAACCCTTCTTAAGAATAGCGGCGTCCTCAACAACTACCGGGTATTTAAGGATTAATTCATCACCTGTTATCATAATATTACCCTCTCTTCTATTATCCTTAATCTTCTCCCCATGTTTTAGTTTAATAGCACTGAAATTAGTGATACCCATCGCAGCCATTGACCCCTGGCCAGTTAAAGAGAAACCAATTAATCCCTTGCCAAGGTTATAACCATTATAAACCCCCACCTCTACCTCGTAACCCATATTCGTATCTGTTTTTATCTTAATGGAAGAGTCTAAATTATGTTAAAATAGAAAAACTAGATTAGAAGACAAAGACTTTCAAATACTTTAAAAAATAAAGCCCTCTAAAGGATTAGTGATGAGTAAGAAGAAGACGCTGGGACAATAC
>WJKC01000021.1 GCA_014729335.1 archaeon
CTTGAACTAAATGGTTAAGTGCCCTGATTGTGGACGAGAAAATGATGATGATGTCTTATTCTGCATTCACTGCGGGGCTGAAATAAAAAAAACATCATTAACTACTAAGAGCACTTACGGCAATCTTAATCCTCAGACCTGGCTGATACTATTCATCATAATGGAAATAATAGGGGCAATAGCCATATTCATGGGCTTCTGGATAGTTGGGCTGCCAGTAATCATCGCAGCCGGCTACCTATCATTCCAGATGGGCCAGGAATACATCCCAAGAATAACAATACTGATAGCAATAATGTCACTACCAATGATTGAGTTCATACCTGAGAACGAGACCATCAGCATCTTCGGGTTCGCCATCGCGTGGATGAGCATCATAATGCTGCTGCCTGAAGAAAGCGGCAGAGTAACTAAAGGCGAGGAAAAAGAAGGAAGAACAAACCTGTTCCTTAAAGGCAAAGTACTATACTGGGGGTTAACTGGTATAATCTCAACAATCATCTGGACAGTCATTATCTTAATCTTCATGCTTAACCTTGGGGACATCATTATAATAGCTATTATCAGCGCCATCACTGGCGGCATGGTGGGCGCTAGTGTTGTGTGGAAGCAGCCTTTAAAACCAGCAGTAAAGCTGATATTAACCATTGTCTGCTTCGGACCATTATTATTCTTCACTATTCAATTCGCGTTCGTGACCGGCGGCGCCTGGTTCGGCGGGTTACTAAGCGATGTGCAGCACGCCTTGTCAGAGGAGGGCGGGTTAGGATTCTCAGGCACTGCGCTTGACATGATACTGAACCCTGAACTAGCAGTGCAGGCGGGTTTAAAGCCGGCCACTACCAGGGAAATAACCGAGACAAGCGGGCCGCCAAGCATTGCCTTCACAGTCAGCGGCGAGTCAATACCAACCACTGGTTGTTACAACTCAAGCTCTTTCCAGATAATCGGCAGGGTTAAGAACACTGGCAGCGAGTTCATCAAGGACCTTGACTTAAGAATCAAGCCTGAGGAAACAAACTTCCTAGTAGAGGGAATACTAACCCCGTGCGTTAATATTGAATTCTCAAGCACTAACCAGGAATTCAAAATCAACTCTTTGCCGTCAGGTGTTACCAGCAGCAAGAGCAGGGTTATTGAGCGCGTGCCAGCGCCTGAGAGCTGGTTCGGACCCGGCGGTGACATAAGGAACGCTGTCCTGGCAGCGCTTGGTCAGGAAGAGGAGGAGGACATACTGCCAACCTACTCTTGCTATATTGACATTATTGCAAAGACTGGCTACCACAGCGTGGCTCGATTACCAATCCAGTTCATTGAAGCTGACTACGCGCGCAACAAGTTTGAGCAGAACCAGTTAAGCCAGTCAGTTGTGCCGGGCACAGTGAGTGCCGGCCCAGTTGAGTTCAGCCTTGGCGGGTTTGAGCAGCCAGTCCTATACTATAAGAATGAAGAGAACCACGTGACAATGATAACCACTATCTCAAACAGCGGCAACGGCTTAATTGATGATTACTTAAGCACTTACCTTTATATTCCTAAGAAACTATTAAGTAAGGATAAGGAAGTCGGTAGCCCGCAATGCATTAATCGCGGCAGCGGTGATGACTGGGTGTGCATTGACACTTTCTCAAAATCTAAATGCGAAGATTTAACAAACCAGTACGCTAATGACTCGTGCATGGAAGCGCTTGAATTCAGGGTTAACGAAACAATAAATGATTACGAGCAATTCGAGTACGACAGCGCTCATAACCTCTTGGATGAGGGTTACGCCATGTGCTTTTATGAAGGCGAGGTTGACCCTCAGAAACTAATAACAACCGGCACCTGCACCTTAAATGTCAGCAATGACATAATGACTGCTGAGGACTTAAGGCAAACCCTAATAATAAGAGGCGACGTCCTATACACTTACAAGGTTTCAAGTGATGCAAGAATAACAGTGAGGGATTGCGACGTATGAAAAAAACACTGCTATTATTAATGGGCGTATTACTATTAAGCGGTTGTATCAGGCAGGAAACCACTACTGAAACAAAGATAACCAGCAGCCAGGGCATAGGCGTGCTGGAGTACCGGGCGGTTGTTAACCAGATGTTAACCGATACTTTCAACTACGTCGTATTATCGGTCCGCAACAACGCAGGAGGGAGCAGCGCCAAGAACATCAGGGCCAGCCTGGAGAACGTCCAGCCGTTCAGGATGTACGAGTGCAACCAGGAGCAGAACCCTAGTGCTGAGCGTTTAGCCGTTTGCAACCAGTTCTTTGACGACGTCGGCATCCCCTACCGAAGCCACAAGGTTAATCAGATGCTCCCAAACGAGGAACTGCAATTCTTCTGGAACATAAAAGCCCCGCCAGAAGAGGAGATTGTTAACATGCAGTACAGCCAGGTAATCTATTACACGCTTGACTATGACTACGTCAGCACCGTGACCCAAACAATTGTCGGCATAAGCCAGGAAGAATACCTTGAGCGCAGCCAGGAGGGCCCTGTAAGCATTACTGGCCAGACAATCACCAGCCCGGGCGAGATAAGACTGGAGAGCAAGACCCAGCAGCCACTAATCTACTCAGAGGGCAGCCCAACCCCACTAGAGTTCATGCTTCAATTTGATATCAAGAACATTGGCAGCGGGATTATCAAGCCAGGCACTGACATACTAGTAGCGGTTAAGAAGGACGCTTTAACTAATGTCATCACAAGCGAGGCAGAGGACCTTGGATGGAATAAGTACGGTGGTAACATTGGTAAAACCAATGATTTTGACAACGCTTTCCCAGCAATCGAGTTTCAAGAGATAACCCAGTCTGTAAGAGAGGATATGTGGTTATTAGAGATTGACGGGGACCAATTAAACCAAGGAAGTTACTCCATAACCCTGCCAATGGAGTTCACCACCACTGATATTTATGAACCGCAAAAGATTTTAACTATTAGTGCTTACATCTCATACACCTACCTAAAGGAAGGGCAGACAACAATCAATGTTTACCCAACCGATTAAAGGATTTGAGGGAGAATGAACAAAACAATAAAAAAAATAACAGTGATCGCGGCGATAATACTACTAGCCGGGTGTACTGGAGGAGAAGGAACACAAACAGGAGGCATACTGTTAAAGAACGAGTTAAGCAATGACCGGATGCAGCCAGGCGGCAGCGTCTTACTAAGAACCAGTGTTAACAACTTCTTTGACAACCAGTTAAACAATGCTTGGGTTAAACTAACTAGGAGTTTCGGGCAACTAAGTGTTGGTGAGAACAAACTGCCATTAGGCGATGTTCAAGCAAACCCTAACGCAACAGCCAGAACCCAATGGACCCTTAATGTCAGGCAGTCAGCTTCTAGCGGAACGGTTTTCACTAACAAGGTGAGGCTATGCTTCACTTACGAGCAGCTAGGCTGGCATGAAGTAGCCCTGGTAAAAAGTTTCCAGCAGGAATCAACAATTAACACTGGAGCTGAAACAGGACCTCTGAAGATAAGTTTCGCAGGGCTTGACTCGCCATACGTTAAGAACGACGTTGTTGACAGTCAGATACCAATCAGTATCAGCATAAAGAACAAATATGACGGGTACGTTGGCACTATTGATATGTCAAAGGACGAGATAGCTAACTTAACTTATGTTGAAATGAGGATTTATGACTCGCCGGGTGACAATGCTTCACCACAACACTTTGACGTACTAGACGCCTTTACCAATCCATCATGCAGTGGAGGACAGACCAGCGGTTGTCTTGAATGTGATAACAGTTTATGGGATGAGGAACTAGGCTATATAAAGTGCCAGGCAAGTGATTTATCAGTGTTTGGTGATGAAACCTTTATTGGGACAAAACTGGGCATTAAAGAACTAGAAACAGAGGAGTTAATACAAATAGTTGAAGTCTTAGTGCAGTATGATTACTGTATTGAGAGTGAAGACTTCTCATTAACAGTTTTCACACCTGGTGGTGGTTGATGAAATATTTTTTTCTTTTTTTTACTTTATTCTTAATACTAATAGCTGGATGCACCCAGGACGGCGCTGCCACTAATGGCGGGACAACCACTATCAGCTCTAGCAAAGGAGTGTCAGCGGTTAACTTCACCAGCGACTTCACCACCCTGAGAATTAATGAAGTAACAACTCTCAGGTTATTACTGCAAAATCAAGGCGACTTTGAAGCAACTAATATCACCACGGTGTTATACGGTGAAGGCTTGCTTGAGAGACCTAACGAGAATAACTTCACCAGCAGTTTATTACCAGGCAAGCAGGACCTTCATGTCTGGTCACTTAAAGTGCCGTTAGAACTAAGCAAGACTGAAAGCACTAATTATAATCTTAACGCCCGGCTGTTCTATAATTATAACTTCTCAGGGTTTAGGCAGGCTGGTTTTGTCGCGCCTGACTATGCTGGCGGCGACCTGCCTTTATCAGGAGGGGTTAGTGACTCTCCTCTAAGCGTCAGCATCAGTGTCAGGAACCCTGTCAGAACCCTTTACGAGGAGGGAACCGTGTTTACTTTAACAATAGTGGTCACTAATTACGGCAGGGGAAACGTTGACTACTTTAACTGCTCAGTATTAAACACTCCCCAGTGCAGGAAGGAGGGCTACCTTAATGAGTTAAGACTAAGCGTGCCAAGTGATTGGGGCGAAGTAACTGACTTAAGCGCGTGGGAGGAAGAGGTTGACGAGGATAACCTTGAAACAATTTACGTCCTCAATTATGACTTGCTGGAAGGGGAGTATGACAGCTTGTCCTGCACAACCAAGACTGATGATGCTGAGTGCAACCTTATCAGTGAAGCGCTTAACCACTTAAGGATGATTAGAGGCAATGAGGCTAGGATAGTGCTCCAGTTCAGCAAGGGCTTAGTTGATGAGTCAATTATTGACGTGATAAAGGTAAGCGGTGACTTCGGCTACGAGGTTGACACAAGCGACTTCACCAGTCCTACAAGGCTGAGAGTACTTGGCGACTAACCTATATAACCTCTTTTAGAGATCATCTCGTTACTGAACTTATCAGACATTGCTGCCTCATCGCTTAACTCTTGTTCAAAACTCTTAATCTCATCATCAAGGTCGTTAAAGTCCAGTTCAAAACCAAGGTGCTTGGTGAG
This sequence comes from archaeon, assembly GCA_014729335.1. GTDB lineage: Archaea > Nanobdellota > Nanobdellia > WJKC01 > WJKC01 > WJKC01. The sequence continues at coordinate 5,120 of WJKC01000021.1, forward strand.
AACTTTAAGCACTTCACGAGCCTCTTTAACCCCGACGTGGCCCGGCTGGTTAAGGGTCTCAGCCAGCAGGGAGAAACCCTTTAAGCCCTTAAGACCCGCAACCCCTAATAATAAACCGGTTACGCCGAGTATTACCTTAACAGTCTCATTCCCGTCAAAAACTAATCCAAGACTCTTTAACGAGCCCCTAACTGAATCATCATTAACCACTGCGTGAACCCTGGTCTTAGCCGGGTTCTCAGGCAACCCGATGCCGCCAAGAGTCACCACCTCCTTAACCCCCAGACCCTTAACTAACTCTATTATCTTAGTGCATAAAGCGTAGCTCTCATCATTACTTGTCGGCTGCACATCACCAGCAAGGAATAATAAGTCCCTGTTATTAACCCTTGCATGATATAACTCTGCATTAAACATCTGGATGACAGAGTCATCAGTAATAGTCACTGAGTTAGGGAAAACATCAGAGTAGATTTCAATAATCTTCTCAGCCCCTAGTTTATCAATTAAGTAATCAACACTCAGCCTGGCAATGTTGCCAATCCCTGGCAAGCCCTCAACCAATACCGCGTCCTTAATAACCGGCTGCTTGCCAACCTTTTTTATCACAAACTCACTCATTAAACAATAACTCAACCCCTAACTCCTTGCTCTTACTAGTTAACTCCTTCTTAAAATCATCAAAGAAATCCTCAGCAGCCCGGTAATTAATCGCTTCAATAGTAATTGAGAACCTGCTTGAACCAATGTATGATATGTCAACGCTAATCTTCCGGGTTTTAGAAAACCCTGTTAATAACTTCTTAATCCTATCCAAGCCGTCACCAGCTTTTGAGGAAACATTTAGTTCCCGGTTTATACTAACCTTTAACTGTTTAAGAAGTGACTTGAAACTATCACTGATTAACGGCTTAACCTTTAACGGCAGCTTAACTCCCTCCAGGAACCTTAATCCCTTGCTCCTTAACTCCTCGTAAGCGTTTAAGAGGCTGCCGTACTCGTCAATGAATGATTTAATAACCTTATTAACCAAGCCCTTGCTGCCTGCTTCCTGGCAAGCATGCTCAACTAAGTGATAAAAGCGGTTCCTAATCCTTAATTCATTAAGCTTGCGCTTGCGCTCACCACTCTTAACCCTTTTAAGACTAACGTCAACCAAGTCATCCTTGATGTACAAGACCTTGCAGACTACCTTTTCACCAACACTTAAGTGATTCTTGATACTCTTAACACCCCTCAGGGCTACCTCGCTTATATGAATCATGCCCTTAGCATCCTCGTAGTCATCAATGGTTACAAAAGCAGAGTTAGGCTCTAACCGCTTAACAGTGCATAGTACTAGTTCATCCTTAGCTGGCAAGCCCTTCTTCTTAAACAATTTCATAACACCTCTTCAACCTTTGCCAGGACAACAGTCTTGCCGCCCGACGGCTTGGCTATCAACTTCTTGCAAGAACCGCACTTAACCCTAGACGCGGTCTTGCCAAAGACTACTTGTTCTTCACCGCATGAACACTTTACTCTTAAAAACTTGCTTGATGGATTACTCACTCTCTTAACACCTCCTTAACAACCTCTTTTTGTAATAATAACTTAACCGCCTCACGAGGCAGGTTAGCCACATCCTCAGACTTAAATGGTCCAAGGGTTAAATCCTTCCAAGCAAACTCAGGGAAGTCCTTAACAAACCTGACTAACAAGTTATCATCTTTTATTTCAGGAGAAGCATCATCTTTTTTAAGCTTTGCTTTAACAAGCTGGTTAAAATGCTTCTTCAATAACTTCCTAACTGATGAGTAAACCTCCTGCTCAGAGGATAATAAGCCCTTGAACTCAGGGCTGACCCCCATCCGCAGGTCAACCATTACCTGGTCAAATACCTTACGGGCCCGGTACTCAAAGATGTTCTTAAAACTCTTACGCGCGTTGAATAACTCCTGCTTAGTGCGCTCCTTAACCTTCTTAGCTATGATGTTATCATCACTCTTATCAAGCACCCGCTGCTTGTCAGCAATGTAAGCCTTATAACGATTAAGGAATTCATCATCAAGCTCTGTCAGCTTATTATTATCACGCTCTTCACGCTCAACCATCCTCAACTCATCATACGTCAAGACATCCATGTAAACTCACCTCGTCTTGACTTCTCACTATCGCTCAACGTCAAGACATCCATGTAAACTCACCTCGTCTTGACTTCTCACTACATTCATTAATAATAGAGTCTAGTTACCACGTTTTAAGATTTACGCTTACGTTGACGATGACGCTTAGGCTTCATGGTCTTATTTTTTCTCAAGGCGTAGGTAACTGGGTTCTTAATCTTGGTGCAGTAATTATCAGGGTCGCAGACCCTTATATCCTTATAATTAGGGTTAGAGCAGTTAGGCGGCATCAAGCCTCCCTGGCGCCTAGCCCACTCCAACTGTGACTTAATATAACTGCTCCTTAACGGCTGCTCGTTCTTACTGTTCCACTCACTTAACCGTTCCTCAATTAAAGCCCAGTCATAACCGCACTGGTGGTAAAAATTTATCAGAACAAATAAGGCTCTCTTCCTGCCGTCAGGCAGTCCTTTAAGGATGTTCTGAACACAGGGCGGGAAAAAGTTATACGCTACTGCTTTCTTAGGCAGTGAGCGTTTGAACTCCTGCTTCACTTTCTTCTTTTTCTCCTCCCGCTCGTACCAGTCAAACGCTTGGATGAATAACTCAGTGGCGTCGCAGCTCTTATCAAGAAACCCTTGTTTAAAAACGACTTTCTCAGGCAGTGCCTCATCCTTATCAAACTCCAGGACGCGCTTAGGGTTGATTGGCAGGCTGACGCGCCACTTCTTCTCATTTAAGCTGTAAGGAGCCCTTATTAAGTGCCTCGGCGCTATAGCCACTGGGTCAATATTAACTACTTTTAACGGGTCAAAATCATCATCTAGTTCAAGACCAGTGCGCTCAGCACTCGCTTTTATTGAATCCTTGGCTAATAACATCTCCTTAAGATAGTC
>WJKC01000063.1 GCA_014729335.1 archaeon
ATCATCAGGACCGTGGCAAGCAACCGCTATGTCAAGCCAGCCGTCAAGATTAAAATCAGCCACAACTATCTGATAATTAAAATTACCGCCAACATAGTCAGCACTCTTAGTAAAAGTGCCGTCACCATCATTAAAGTAAACAGTTAAGTAATGACCTGTTTCAAAGATATCACCATTAGTGACCGCGTAATCAAGCCAGCCGTCAAGATTAAAATCAGCGAGCGCCACATCCCAAGGAACATAATCAACAGTGATAGAGTAATCAGCGTTCTTGGTGAAGGTGCCGTCACCATCATTAAAGTAAGCACTCACGCCGTTACCCACATTAGAGATAATGAAGTCAAGCCAGCCGTCCTTGTTTAGGTCACCAGTTGCAACTGAGACGGGCATGTTACCTGTTGGATAGTCAGTCCGGTTGCCAAAGTCAAAAGAACCATGGTACCACGTGTGACCCTTTAGTTCACAAATGCCTTGACCACTAGTATAATTAGTTCTATCACCAAGGAAATCATAAGTATAAACACTATCAGCGTCAAATAATACGCCGCCGTGACTGCACATATGAGACTCGTTATAAAAGTTGTCACTGCTGTTATCATCACCGCAGCAGGCAAATGAGTAATAATTATCACCAACCGTGTAATCAGGGTCCCATGAGAAGCCAACAGCGTCAACATAGTTATGGAAACAACAAGACCACTCAGATGCCCGGAACTCAAGTTTATTTATTGAATCAACATCAGTTCTGAAGTCTAATTCACCGCTGTCAACCCCGTCAATAAAAACGTGGTAAGTATCAGTTGCACAGTCAAAGACTATTTTGAAATGGTACCACGTGTTATCAGACGCTCTTTTAACATTAGGGATATTAATCCAACTACTAGCGGGTTTATGTCTGAAACGATCATTATGTATTGCCAAGGCAATTGACGTTCCCCCAACACCAGATAAGTATATCTGATTAGTTGTGTACGCCTGCTCAACCCGGTAATAGAACTCTATTGTCCCGCTGGTTTGGTCAGCAAAGTCAACATACCCCCTTGCCTGTAAGCCGGCGCTGCCATCCTCTAATAACTGAAGTACGTTCTCATGACTGCCTAACTCGCTGATAACCTGTATCCTCCCGCCTGTTGATGTATCAGTCCAGCCCTCAGGGACGCTGCCAGCCTCGTCATTATTAAAAGTATAAGTGCCCTGGTAGTCAGCCGCCCCGCTGAAAGAGGAGTCATTAACGTTATGGAACCATTTATAACCATAATACTCGCAAGCACCCTGTTTATCATCAAGGTCTCCTGCAAAACACAAGTTAGTGTTATTATAAAAGAACTCACCTGAGTCATCACCGCAGCAAGGACCATTAGAACCAGTTAAGCCATTATTCAAACTAACACTAAAAGAATCACCACCACGATTTGTATTAATCACATCCAAAACACCATCACCATCCAAATCACCAAGAGAAACACCATAAGGATGAATACCAACACTATAAGTAACATCACTAGCAAAAGAACCATCACCATTATTCAAACTAACACTAAAAGAATCACCACCACGATTTATATTAATCACATCCAAATCACCATCAACATCAACATCACCCAAAACAACACCAAGAGGATTAGAACCAACACTATACTCAACATCACTAGCAAAAGAACCATCACCAACACCCAAAGACACACTAAAAGAATCAATATTATAATTTGTATTAATCACATCCAAAACACCATCACCATCCAAATCACCCAAAACAACAGTATAAGGTTCATCACCAACACTATAAGTAACATCAGACGCAAACGTACCTCCTCCCTCAACCCATCCATAACCACGAGCCTCACAATAACCCTTACTCAAGTCAGCGTTAGTAGATGAAACACCTTCATAACAAATATGAGATGAATTATAGAAGTTATCCCAGACCCAGTCGTCGCCGCAGCAAGGACCAGATGTGCCATTTAATCCGAGATTCTCGTACCATACAACATCACTAGCATCAGAATCAGTTGCAAAAACATCTAGATCACCATCATTATCAAAATCAGATGCAAATAAATCAAAATTGATAGTAAAAGAATTATCAAGTAGTGTTTCACTCCAAGAAGTGCCAAAACCGTTTGTATTTTCATACCAATAAACCTCGCTACCGGACTGTCCAGCAAATACATCAGGATCACCATCACCATCAAAATCGCCTACAAATAAACCTTGAGCATGAAATAAAGAACTGTCAATAATATTTTTTGACCAAGAACTACCATCACCAGCAGTATTATCCCACCAAGCAACTTCAGCATCATTATCGGCGCTGGCTATTACATCTAAATCACCATCCTGGTCCATATCATAAATAAAAACTATTTGAACATAATCAAAAAATCCTTCAATTGTGTCTTTAGACCAAGATGAAGCGTCGCCATTATTATTTTCGTACCAAATAATATCGTCAGCACCAGCATCAGCAACAACAACATCAAGATCACCATCACCATCCAAGTCACCAGCAACAACTTGCTCTGTACCTGTTAATGCACTATCAATAATGTGTTCTGTCCATGAAGAACCATCACCAGCAGTGTTCTCAAACCAATAAACACTGCTAAGACTATACGCAGTGGCTAAAGCGTCCAAGTCACCATCACCATCCAAGTCAGCGGTGTAAACATTCTTAACATCAGTGAATGAGGTTTTTATTGAATGCTTAGCCCAGGCACTACCATCACCAATAGTATTCTCAAACCAAGCCAGTTCTGAATCCTCATTAAGAGCTACTAAAACATCTATGTCAGAATCAGAATCAATATCACTAGCAAAGACTCCATCAGGCTGGACAACAGTGTCAGTAATAATCTCCTTAGTCCAAGCACTACCATCACCAATAGTATTATTATACCATACAACTTCACCACTACCCCTGAGAGTTATAATCATATCCTCATCACCATCACCATCAACATCCCCTGCAAAGGCTCTTCTAGCACCAAGTGCAGAACTATCAACCATGTTTCTTGAACTAAAACTTAATGAATTTTGAAACCATTCATAACCACGAGCCTCGCAGTAATCCTTGCTCAAGTCAGCATTAGTTGATAAATCACCATCATAACAAACGTGAGATGAGTTATAAAAGTCATCCCAGACCCAGTCATCACCACAGCAGGAAGCGCCAAAGCCAGTAATGGTGCCAGAAAACCAATCATAACCAGCTAACTCGCAAAAACCTGAATCTAAATCACCATCACCTGAAACCGAACCATTAGAACATAAATAAGTACCATTATAAAAGAACTCGCCAGAATCATCACCGCAGCAAGGAGGGGTATGATTATCACCCACCTCATAATCAGGGTCCCAGGAGTAACCAACAGCGTCAACATAATTAAAAAAATCCAGATGGGAATGCTTAGTTCCAAACCTTAAAAAATCAAAAGTACTCATCCAGGCAACTAAATAACCATACCCAGCTCCGCCATCCATGGATTGTCCATCAATCCATAAATGCCAGTCCGTTGATGCATCAAATTCAATTCTATAATGATACCACGTATCAGCACTATAAGATGCAATATTATGAGAATTAAAAGAATCATCAACCCATTTTACATACCCGTCACCGGCAAACTCCAAATAAAGCGCGTTATTACCACCATAACCTAAATTAAAAAAAGAATATTTAGTATTAGAACTCTTCCTAATCCAGAACTCAATAGTACCAGAAGATTGGGATGAAAAACCATTCTTAGCCCTAACCTCTCCGCTACCACTAGTATCTTGTAACTCTAAAACCTTATGATGAGCTCCTAAATCACCAATTACTTGAACGGTCCCACCAGTCTCATCAACAGTCCAGCCGCTAGGCGCTGAACCAACCTCGTCATCAGTAAAAGAATAAGTACCAGGATAATACATACTACCATTTAACCACGTATAACCACCAGTCTCACACTCAGATGAAGTGTCATCAAAACCAGCAAAAGCAAAGCTGAAAGTCAATAATAATATCACTATTAAACCCGCCCTCCTCATTATTAGAAATTAATGTATTAATACTTTATTAAGATTCTTCTAAACGCCTAACACGATGATACAACCCCTCAACCTGACGGAGCTTGGTCTGGAATAACAACTCGCGAGGCTTATTCAACACCTTAACACCCATCTTAGTGAAAAGCCCTGAGAGAACGCTGTAAATACGCTTGCCTCTAGGATCCAAGTCAGAGAGGATGACAACCTCTTTATTATCACTAGCTATTTCTTCAGCCTCAGCTTCCAAGGACTTAGAGAGGGGGTGCAAGTTACTAATGCCAAAAGCCTCCAATGCAGCGACGTCCCGGGGACCCTCAACAATGATGGGGCAGCTAAGACCCTGAAGGTACTTGATTAATTCTTTAAAGATTTCTAACTCAGACTTCATAAAAAAAAAGAAGAGAACACTAATTAAAGTGTTCTCTTAGTAAAGACCTTCAACTTCTTAGACCGCTTGCGAGTCTCCAGTTTAGAGCCGACAAGCACGCTGGCGCCGTTATCAATAGCAAAAAAGAACAAGTCCTTATTAATCGGAGCGTCAGCCACAATCAAGAACACGTCACTTAAGCCTCGAACACTCTTCAAACCACTAACCGGCAGCTCGCCTAACTGTTTCAAAGAATCATCATACACTCTCAAGTGATCCTTGCCGCTTAAATCCTTAAGCTCCTTCTTAACAAAGGCTCGCTGCTTATCACTCAAGCCAGCAGACTTTGACTTACGATGCTTCTTCTTTGAACGACCCTTATTCTTAAAAGGAGTCTTAGACCGAAGACACTGCAAAACCTCCTTGCTAACAAGCTCCTCCACTTCCTTGCCGTCAGGCGCCTTGGCAACAAAATCCAAATGACCAACCTGTGATAAAGCCTTAACAATCAAGTCACCGCCGCGGTCACCATCAACAAAGGCAATATTAGTCTTCTTCTTTTTCATCAAGCCAGCAATGGCTTTAGGAATCTTAGTTCCATTAACACTAATAACGTTCTCAACACCCGCCCGCAATAAGGCAAGCACGTCAGCCCTGCCTTCAACCAGGATTAAAGTATCACTTGACCCAGCCTTAGGGCCGGCAGCTAACTTAGGCTTACCATAAGACACGACTGAAGCAGTCTTAACACTCTCACTAACCTCTCGCGCAATAGAGCCAGTCTCCTCAGACTCCTTAATAAACTTAGACAGTATCTGCTTAGCCCGCTCCTGAATATAATCACGCTTCTCATTACGCACGTCCTCAATCTTATCAAGCGATATCTTGCCATTACAAGGACCAATCCGCTCAATAGTCTCAATAGCAGCTGCGATAATAGCAGTCTTAGTCTTATCCAAACTGGAAGGAACCTTAATCTTAGCCCTAGTCTTACCATTCTTATCAAAAGTCTCAACGTTAATCCGACCAATACGACCACTCTTCTGCAACTCCCTTAACTCCATCTCCTTACCAAGCAAGCCCTCACTCTGACCAAAAATAGCGCCAATAATGTCAGGACGAGCAACCAAGCCTTCAGCCTTAAGAGTAGCATGAATGATGTACTTAACCGATACCTGTGCAATCTTTCCCATAAATTAATCACCTCATTAAATAACACAAGAAGTAACCTAAGAACTAACCCCTCACCCATTACAACCATCAGGTGAATGACGAATTAAATGAATGTGATATTATTCTTAAATTAAATCTTAATGTTGATAAATAATAGAACTACAACAACCCTTTTTAAACCTTTCTACATCATCTTAGGTGTTGTTGAAGATAAACTTTGCTAGGACTTGTCCCTTTTGTTCTAAACCATCTCAGGCAGGTCAAAGAAAGCCTTAACCTCGCCCTCAACATTAAAAACGTGCTCCCATAAACGCTCAGTATAATCCTCCAACTGTGACTTATAAATAGTCCGCTCATAGAACTTCTGCAAGTGCTTCAAGATGGGGTGGCTGCCCCACTTATTACCAGGGTCAGTGACTAACACGCCCTTGACATTAAAC
>WJKC01000022.1 GCA_014729335.1 archaeon
GGCTTGGACCGTCATTAACCAGGTCAACACTAAGCTCCCTGACATCCCGGCTCTCAACTGCAGTGAGATTTAATACTCTATTCTCAACCTTGTTGCAGCAGATAAGATTATTAGTTTTCTCAACAAAGCCCTTAGCCAGGCTTGAATGCCAGTGATAACGCCTAGCATAATTACTGCTCATTCCTTGTTGTATAACAGTCCACTCACCATTGTTTGATAATAGGAATGAGTGATGGTACAACTGGTAGCCGTCCTGGAGACAGGAATTGTCAGACTTGGCGCTCATGCGGCTGGCGTAAACTAATCTTTCCTTCTCATCCTCGCTTAAGTCAAGACTTCTTATCTCTTGAGGAGTTCTGCGGCTAGTTGCTCCTTTACCCCCACAAACCACGACCTGCTCATTAGTTATTAAAGCAGTCTTCAAGGCGCCGCAAGTAGTTGTGGTCACGCCAGAGCTGTGCCAGTCAAAACCAATAACACAACCAAGTGCTTGGAAGAATAACGGGTCGCTTAACCTCTTTAATAACTCGTCAGCGCCGTACTCATTAATAATGGCTTCACTAATAACTCCTGATAACTTAACCATTCGCTTGAACAGCCAGCTGGGGCACCTGCCGGGGTGTAGTGGGGTGTCAACAACGCCTGTTCTCATATAAAAAATTGACCTCGGCTTTTATTTAAAGACTTAAGAAAGGGTGTGGCCAGTAAACAGTAAATAATTTAAATAATTCTAATTATTACACCTGTAATGAATCAAGTAGAGGCTGAACTAGTTGCAAAGGAGATTATTAAGTACATTATAGAACAGCAACCGCGTAATTACACGTCAAGTCATAATGTGAAAATCTGCGAGGTCGGCTTTGGAGAAGAAACCACCAATGCCTTGTGCAACGCTGCTAATAACTCATTAAATAAGTTTAGGATTAACTTCTTTGTTATTGATAAAACAGAAAAGCCAGTGCCCGAGTATATTAAATTCATTAAGACGGATATAATCAATTATGATTACAGAAGTGTTGAAGCAATAGTATCACTTGATTTCCATGAAAAAATATCCCAGTTCGACATTACCAAGTTATTAATCAACGCTGGTGGCTGTGATGTGAAACGTGTTATTACCTCTCCGTGCGTTGAAGAATCACTATATTACAAGCTGGTAAAAGAAGAAGTGATTAGGGGCAAGACTTTATGCTTCTATGAACTATAAACCTTAAAAAATGATTAAAGCTTCATTAAATAAAATGAAAAAAGTTAAAGGGATAGTAAAACTTAAGGAGCTGGGGCTGCCAACACCTAGAACAATATTTATCAAAGACCTTAAATCCCAGTTAAATGAGGTTAATAACTTCTTACTAGACAAGGATTACGTCATGATACGAAGTGATAGGGAAGGGCAATCAACTCATTGTCCGCGTAACCTTAAATGCCTCTCCAGGGAGGCGAAAGATTTCATTAAAGAATTGAATAACAACAACTACGTTGCAATACTACAGGAATACGTGCCATTGAATAATCATTACTCAGGAAACGTGTTAGTGCTTGATAATTCATTCATTATTGAAGCAGTAAGGGGCGGACCAACCAGCAAGTTAAACCGTGATGGCTTAATGAACGAGCACTTAAGAATAGAGCGGGAGGGTGGTGTATCCTTCAGGCACGGCGAGCAGTTAATCCCTGAAAAAGAGATTAAAATGATTATTAACCGAGTCAAAAACCTGCCTAAGTATAATATCTATGAGTTCAGCAGGGGTCCTGACTGGTTTTACTTCTGGCAGGTAAGAGAGGACCCAACTAGCAGATTATTAGACTAGTACTCAAGCCCTGGGATATTCTTAAAACAGCGGTTTAATTCCTTAACAACCTCGTCAGATAACTTATCTGACAAGCCGTCATCCACACCCCTAATAGCTATTAATGCCTTGTTAATTGCTTTAGCAATCTTGCCCTGATTAAAACTCACTACTCTGCCGTCGCGCTTCTTAATCTGCTTAACCACTACTAGAACCTTAATTCAAGACTTTTAATAAAGCTTTTTAAAGAAAAAACACCTCACTAGTCTCTATGAGGAGGACAATTATATTAGGACTAATTGTTCTTAGTCTCGGAACTGTTTTTGCAGAAGAGCAGGTAATGCTCGTGAGTGATTTGAACACGCCTGACCTGTTCGCAGCAACAGCTGCGGGCGCTTATGAGGGCGTGCCAGTGATAACTTTAAGCAACGGAGCGCTTGATGAGAACGTGACAGCTGTGCTTGAAGAAGCAGACCCAGCAGAGGTAATCCTTGTCGGCGGGCCAGTAGTTATAGACGAGGGCGTTGAGGAAGAAATAGAAGACCTAGGCTACACTGTTGTGAGGTTATGGGGTATAGAACGGACAAAGACTGCTCTTGAACTGGCCAAGTACTTCTGGCACCAGGCTAACTGTGCAGTACTAGTAGAGGATACTGGCAGCCCTGAGAATGATTCAACACTCCAGGCTGAAGCACTGAATGAAGCATCACTGAATAACTGCCCGTTAATACCAGTGCCTAGGGGAGTAATCCCAGCAGACTTGCTGTCAATACTGCATGAACTGAAGATAAACAGGGTAAAGTATATTGGACGGCAAATCAGCAGCGAGGTAAGAAGCGAGCTGCAAGACTTCAACCTGACAGAGATAATAGGCAACCTTACAAGGATAAGGAACAGGGTTATTGCCCGGGCTTTAGACAAAGCTAACGCAATGGTGATTGTTGCCTCGCCGCAATGGAATGAGACTCACAGCATGGGTGCAGCACTGAATAATAACTCAGTGGTGAGGAGGGTTGTATCAATGGATGATGTGCCGGAGATAATTGACTTAATACAAGCCAATAACATCAGCCCTGTTAAGGTTGTAGGCAACCCTTCACTGGCAAATAATGTAGTGAGCGAGTTAAGGGACAACGGCATAACAGTTGTAAAGTACGCTGGTGCAAAACCGGCAATAGCTGCCAGGAAGTTATGGCAGGCTGAAAGAAACAGGTTTAATGCAAGAAAAACTATTAGAAGAGCAGTTAAGACAGGATTAACAAGCACTATTAGGAATAGAGTCAGGGAATTACTGAACAATACTGAGTCAGCAATAGACGAGCTGGAAGCAGAGATAGAAGAGTTAAGTTCAGAAGGAGCTGATACTTCAGAGCTTGAAGAAAAACTGGCTGAAGCCAGGGAACTGCTGGACCAAGCCCAGGGAAACATAACAATGGATAGTGAACTAGCCCAGCGGTTGTTAAATAAAGCGCTAAACAAAGTAAAGCAGCGGTTATGGGTTAGGAGACAAGTTATTAACTGGGACTGGGTTGAAGAGTTAAGGGATGAAGTCCAGTCAGCAGCTCAGATAATGAACAGGTTAAGAATCTCGGCTGTTGAAGAAAACCTAAGCGCCTACACTAACGCCTGCGGTAATGCAGAGGCTATACAGGACCTTGTTAATAAGGCTAAAGACCTTAGAGATGAAGCTGCTAATGAAACTGACAGGGCAAAGAAAGCGGCTTTGTTAAGAGAAGCAAAGGACAACATTGACCACGCAAAAAGGCTGGGCAGAATCTGCCTGGTAAGGAAGAGCATACCCCAGCGATTAAGGAACGCTGTTACCAGTAAGATTAGAAGGGTTAACGTAAAAAAAGCAGCCAGCATACTTCGGAGACTTAGAAATAATTAATTTTCTATTTTTTTATTATTATTATCACAACACTTATTTAGCCCGCTATCCTAATAAAAACTAATGATTTTAGAACTGCTTGCCTTCCTGTTTGGGGCTACACTACTAATCTACTTCAGCCCGCGGATTGTCAGGTCATCAGCTAAGCTGGCAAAAGCATTAGAGCTGGACCCAATAATCATTGGTTTAATAATAGTTGGTATCGGCACCTCAATCCCTGAAATAAGTAATGCTATAATCTCATCAGTAACAGGCCACGGCGAGATTAATATTGGAAACTCAATTGGTTCAGGCATATCACAGATAAGCTTAATGTTCGGGCTGGCAATACTAATCACTGGCAGGGTTAAAGGCGAAAAAGAAAAAATACTATTCCTGGGCGGGTGCGCCATCCTAGCCTCAATACTAGGCGCGAGCATGATGCAAAAAGGCTACTTGTCAAGAATTGATGGATTATTATTACTTCTTAGTTATTTAATAATAATATACTTCATTAGGGTAGCTGTCAGAAAGGATTATTTCAAAGTTGAGTTAGAAGAAAACGTTTACAAAACCAAGATAAAAACTTATGCTTTCAGGACTGCTTACTCACTAGTAGGGATTATAATCGGCGCCCTAATATCTGTCTATATGCTGGTTGAATTATCAAGGCTGGCAGGCGTACCTGAATTTGCCCTTAGTTTCTTCCTAATGAGCATTAACACTTCAATCCCTGAACTAGTTATCTGTATCTCAGCATTAAGAGAAAAAGAATATGGCATAGCAGTCGGCGACATCTTTGGCAGCAACATCGCTGACATCACGTTATCAATGGGTTCAGGAGCATTGATACTGCCTAATATTATTGGCAGTGCAGCCCCTCTCTGGTCAGGACTCTATCTAGTATTAATCACTATCTTAATCACAATGTTATTCTCACGCAAAGAAGAGCTTAATAGAAAGCACTCAATATTAATGATAATATTATACTTCCTATCCTACCCAATAGCCCTTATTTAAAAAATAAATATTGAAAAGCCAAGCTCCTGAAGAACAAAAATTAAGTAAATACCAATAAGCACTAGCGACTCCCGCCTGTCAAGCCTCCGGCCAGTACTGATAAAATACCAGGTAACCATTGAGGAGAGGATAGAGAACAGGATTAGTGAAGTGAAAGAGATAATGTTAAGGGCCACGCTGTTAAAGATTGAAGTAATACCAAGAACCAGTGTCAGGTTAGTGATACAGCTGCCAATAATGCTGCCAAGGCCAACATCAAACAACCGCTTTCTAAAAGCCTGAACAGTAGTCATTAACTCAGGCAGGGATGTTCCTAGTGCAATCATTGTCGCGCCAATAACTGAGGCAGGAATGCTTAATGACTCAGCGATTGCCACGCTGCTATCAACCAGCAACCTTGATGAAACAATAACAAGTGAAATGGCTGCCAGGAATTTAATGAATACAATAATCTTATCTCGCTTGTACATAACAGTTATGTCCTCAACCCGGGATACCTTGGTAGGAGTCTTAACACTGAAGAACACGAATAATGAAACCAGAATCAAACCCAGCAACAGGCTGACATGCCCTGTCTGCAGGATAAATAATGGAATAAAAGAAGAGATGAACAGGAACTCGATAAGGTTGTCATAAACAGTCCGTTTGAAAAGAATCTTTTTGCGTTTGCTGATAATAACTGCCAGCCCAATAATCATTGTCAGGTTGGCAACATTAGAGCCGAGAACGTTGCCAATCGCCAGGTTGCCCTGGTTGATAACCGCGGCATTGACTGCAACAATTAGTTCAGGCAGCGAGGTTGAAAGGGATAATAGTATAAAACCAGCAGACATCTCACTAATACCAAAAACCTTTGACAGTTTCATCACATAATTAACCAATTTATCACTAGACAGCATCAAAACCACAAGTGAAGATAAGAGAAATAACCATTCAATCATTAACTACTAAGAACAAGCAGTTATTTATTAACCCTTTTCTAAAATCTTATAAAGAAAAAAAATATCCTTTAAGATAATGAGGTTAAAAGCCGGCATCCTGATAACATTATTACTGCTAACACCGGGTCTGGCATCAATGTTCAAAGCAAGCGACAACGTGGATATTAGTTCAAGTGAGACAATTAATCAGAACGCTTACCTTGCAGGCAACCTCGTGAATATTAACGGCGTGGTTAACGGCGACGCTGTCACAGCAGGCAATATAATAGTTGTTAATGGCGTGGTTAACGGCGACTTAATGGCAGCCGGCAACTCAATCACAGTTAATGGAAACGTTAGCGGAGACGTAAGAGCAACTGGTGCAATGGTCTTAGTCAACGGCGAGGTCGGAGGAGAAGTATTATCCGGAACAGCCCAGTTAATGCTTAGTGAGGAAAGCACGGTTGGCGAAGTTAACGCTGGAGCCGCTTCAATAACAATCAGCGGAGAAGTACTTGGCAATGTAACAATCTCAGCTGATAACATAACCATAACTGACACAGCTGTTATTGGCGGGTTACTTAATTATACCAGTTCAAATAAAGCTGTAATAGCTGATGAGAACTCAATAACAGGATTGGTTCAAAGAAACGAGCCTGAGAACAGAGGGTCATGGGAGTGGACCGGCATGTCAAGGTGGCTGCCTGCTGCTTACTTCAGCATTTTCTTCATAATAATCAGTATTGCCAGCAAATTATTATTCGGCTTTGTACTAACAAGGGTGTCTAAGAAGAATATTGAAGAGCTTAAGAAGCGGATGAGCAAGGAATTCCTTAACCAGTCAATAACAGGGTTTGCAGTAATGATACTGGTCCCAATAGCAGCTATTATTGGGTTAATAACAGTTATTGCCATACCACTAAGCTTGGTAGTGCTAGGCTTATACGTAATAACCCTTTACATTGCTAGTGTTACAGCTGCTTTCTTCATCGGCAGTAAGACCCTAGACCTGCTAAAAGTTGAGAAGCAGTCACTATTAATAGAACTGCTTATCGGCGTAATAGTTATTGAACTAATTAATTGGGTGCCGGTAATTGGCTGGTTATTCAACTTTGTGATATGGCTTTTAAGCCTTGGAGCACTAACCAACCTAATGAGAAAGCGGTTTAATGAATGCAGGAAGAAAAAGATTTGTTAAACTTTTTATAATAGTTAATACTTTAACTACTACGTGTTAAAGGATAAAGTCATAATCATCACCGGCTCAACATCTGGTATTGGCAAGGCAGGAGCTTTGTTATTTGCCAAGTACGGTGCCAAGGTAGTGGTGACTGGCAGGCGAGAAAGCAAGGGGCAAGCAGTTGTTAAGAAAATAAAGAAACAGAAAGGCAAGGCGATTTACGCTGAACTGGATGTTACTAAAGAGGAAAGTATTAAAGAAATGGTTAAAACCGTCATAAAGAAGTGGGGCAGGATTGACGCTTTATGGAATAACGCTGGAGTAGAAGCCCAAGGATTAATAACTGAAGCTTCACAGAAGGATATTGATAAAATTATTAATGTTAACCTTAAGGGAATGATGCTCTGCTGCAAGCACGTGATACCAAAAATGAAAAAGAAAGGCAGCATTATTAACACCGCCTCAATAGCGGGGCTGGTGGGTTTTGAGAAACTAAGCATCTACGGTGCGAGCAAGGGGGGAATAATAGCCTTAACAAGGGACCTGGCAATGGATTATGCTAAAAAAATAAGGGTAAACGTGATATGCCCTGGTGTTATCTGGACCCCAATGGTTAAAAGATACATCAAGGACGCTCCTGATAAGGAAGCGGCTAAGAAGGGCTTCATAGCTGATATTCCAATGGGCAGGATGGGCAAGCCAGAAGAAGTGGCTGAACTAGCTGCTTTCCTGGCAAGTGATAAGAGCAGCTACCTCACTGGTTCTATCATAACTGTTGACGGCGGCTACACTGTTAAATAGAAAAATTTTTAACTTTCTTACTGAATTCATCTTTAATATGAAGGAACTGTTAAAGGATATTAAAAAAGTTGATAAAAAGAAATTAATTGAGAAAAAAATGAATGCGTTCAAAAACAATAAAGAGATATTCTCAGAACTATGCTACTGCATACTCACCGCCAACTTTAATGCAGAGCGGGCAATAATCATTCAAAAAAAAGTAGGTGAAGGTTTTAAAGAATTAAGTGAAAAAGAACTCGCTTCCAGGCTTAAAGAACTTGGCTACCGCTTCCCTAATATTAGGGCTAAGTACATTATTGAAGCGCGCGGCAAAGAATTAATAATGGAGCGCGAGTGGCTTGTTAATAATATTAAAGGACTAGGTTACAAAGAAGCAAGCCACTTCCTAAGGAACACGGGTCATGATGATTATGCCATAATTGACTTCCATATAATTGACCTGCTGGCAAGGCATGGAGTAATAAAGAAGCCTAAAAATCTTAGTAAAAAGAATTACTTGCTAATAGAAAACAAGCTGAAGACTATAGGTGAAAAAGCAGGGCTGAGCCTGGGAGAGCTGGACTTATACTTATGGTACTTAGAGACCGGCAAGGTATTAAAATAGTTTAATCATCTTCTTCAAGAGTCTCTTTAACTTCTTCCTCGCCTTCTTTTAATTCCTCTTTCTGCTCCTCATCATACCTTAATAGTAGTGTTAAGAACTCGCCGACGTGCTCTTTCTCTTCTTCAATAACATCTTCTAATATCTTCTTAATATCCTTCTTAGAAGCCTTTGCTGCTAACTGTTCGTAAAGATTAATCGCATCTAGCTCGGCAATCAAGCCAGCTCTCAAGACTTCATTATCAACGTCGTTCTTCTTAACCCTCTTAAGGTCTATAGGTAGTTTTGACAACATAACTAAAACCTAGCAACTTGCTTCTTATAAAACTTATTTAAATACAATCTGTTTTAAACTTATTTAATGAAAAAAGCAGTCCTGTTACTATTCCTAATGCTTGGTGCTGCAAGCGCCCAGGAAGCAGTTACCATCTCAGTTGACAGGGACTTAAATGAATGCAACTTATCAGAGTCACTTATCAACAGTGCTAGGGACTTAATTAACAAGCAGTGGAATATTACTCCCTACGGCTTCTATAACCTGACCAGCAGTTATTGTTATGATAACAGCGTCAGCCTGACCTTCCTGTTCAAGAAGGAGGAGTCAAGCATTAAAGGGGATAGAGTAAGTGTTTCATTATACAAGAGTGAAGAGTTTGATTATGACTTAATATTCACTGACCAAGAAAATAACTTGTTCAGTTACTCAATTAAAAAAGAGTACATTGACTATTTAGTTAACGGCGCTGATAATGAATACTATGTTAGCTTGTCAGGTGATGAGTGCTTGGACTTAAAGGGCTTTTATAACACTCTCAGTGGTGAAAAATACTTTAACCAGGAACATGGTTACTGCAGCATTGTAGTTAAAACAAGGACTAGCGAGGTTAAGGATTTAGTTAGTGACAGCGTGTCATTCATTAATTATTTTGGTGAAGAAGTGCGCTATTCATTCAGCGGGCACTCAGGAGGAAGCTATGACCTGGCTTCATTAGCTGCGAGCATTGATTGTGAGCTAAGCTCTAGCAGCCACTATCACCCTGAGTTAGAAACTGACTGCTACGGCATCTATAAGGATGATAGCAGGATTTACTTCTCAGCTCACACCCAGATTAATGACTACCGGGTTTACATTAATGTTTATGGAATCATGGACGGCAAGGCACGTTTAACTGCTAGTGCTTATGGAGAAGATATTAATAAAGCAGCTGCTGAGGAATGGATTAACAATGAACTAAGCAGTTACTTCCCAGGACAAACACTTAACCTTGAAGGAGATGAAACCCTAAGCGCTTCAAAGATAGTTAATAGTTTTGAATTCAATAATAACGCTGTTAATGATTTTAATGAAAGAAAAGAGTTAATGAATACCCATTACTCAGGCGGGAACGTATCAGTAACCATCAGCGAGCCATACATTCAAGTATACATTCCTGAAGACGCGGTTGATTCAAGAGAGGTTGGTATTGTCCCGTCAATCTATTGGGGCAGGTATTTCATAGTCACGAGCAGCAGGGTCTATTCATCAATCAGCCTTGATGATAACAATGAATCACTAGCTGTTAATAAAATAAAAGAGTTCGTTGATCCTTATGTAACAACAAGCAACTGGGAGCTAAACATGACAGTAACAGGCAATTATTACTGGCCTTTGTTTGGTCTGGCTGAAACAACTAATCTTAGGACAATGGCAGAGACTGACGCTGCTTCAATCCAGGCGCCTGTGAGGATTGAGGGAGCAGTCACTGACCCCCTGAGCCAGGAGCACGCCGCAGGTTTTGAAGGCTTAGACAAAAGGGAGCTGACAGTGATTGAATTAATAATTAACTTTTTTAAAGAACTATTCAGTTAAATCCTTAATGAGGCTGGGACAGGGAGCAATTGAATACTTAATAATCCTAGGAGTATTATCACTGATAGCACTAATCATAGTGGCTGCTTACAGTGGTTTCAACTTAATAGGGGCAATGAGCACCACTGAAGCAAGGCTTAGCGAGATTCAGAACCTCTTGTCAGACGTGTCCTTAAGGTACGCTATAAACAGCAATGGAGGAGTCCAGGCTAGTGTAATGAGTGTGAAGCACTCGCACGTAACCAATACAAAATTGAAAATTATCAGCAGTTCAGGTGAAGAGTGCAACCTATCATTCGGCGTGGTAACTGGTAAACAAAAAGTTAACAACAGCGACTGCTCCTTTCTTAATGGTTCAGTGAGCGACTCTTATAGTTTTAAATGCGTTCTCAACTACACAGAGCCAACAGGAATCTCCAGGGGAGTGGTTAGTGTATGCAAGGGAATCTATGAGCAATAACTTAAATATGGGTAATTATTAAAGATTATACAGTGACTAATTACGCAATTAATGGTTTTGGCAGGATTGGACGGGTATTACTGCGGGTTGGTTATAAGGATTTAAAATTCACAGCTATTAACAGCCCGGCTGAACCTGAGACCCAGGCCCACTTGTTAAAATATGACTCTGTTTACGGAGAATTCCCAGAAAAGGTTGATTACACAAAGGATTCATTAATAATCGGCAGGCAGGAGATTAAATTAACCCGCGAGCGGAAACCAGAGGAGATTCCATGGAAAAAAGCAGGGGTTGACGTAGTGGCTGAGTGCACCGGCATATTCAAGGATAGAAAATCAGCTGCCAAGCACTTAAAAGCAGGGGCTAAGAGGGTTGTTATCAGCGCTCCAAGCAAGGATTCCGACCTGACAGTGATTAAAGGAGTTAACGATTCAGAACTAGACCCTAAGAAACATAAAGTAATAAATAACGCTTCCTGCACCTCTAATTGTTTTGCGCCCGTAGCTAAACTAATTAATGATGAGATAGGGATTAAAGATGGGTTTATGGTCACAGCTCACGGCTACACTGCCAGTCAAAACTTATTAGATGGTTCTCATAAGGATTTAAGACGCGCCAGGGCTGCTGCTGTTAACATAATACCAACAACCAGCGGCGCCAGCATCTCAGTAACTGACGCCATTCCCTCCTTAAAAGGGAAGATTCATTCAAGCGCGGTCAGGGTGCCGGTGATTGACGGCTCAATCATCTACTTCATATTCACTGTTAAGAATAAAACAACTGCTGAAGAGGTTAACAAGTTATTCAAGAAAGCAGCTGAAAAAAGTTATAAAGGAGTCATCCAGTACTCTAATGAACCATTAGTATCAACCGATGTTATTGGCAACAGCCACTCAGCGGTTTTTGACTCATTGCTGACCGAGGTCAGCGGCAACCTAGTTAAGGTAGGCGCATGGTATGATAATGAATGGGGTTATTGCTGCCGGATGGTTGACATTCTTAAAAAATTCAAGAATAAATTATGAAAACAATAAAAGACTACGAACTAGCTTCCAAAAAAGTATTATTAAGAGTTGATTTTAACAGCCCAATAGTTGAAGGAAAGATTGAGTTAAATGACCGGTTCATGGCTCATGTGGAAACTATTAAGAAACTAGTTGAACAAAAAGCCAGGGTAACAGTTATGGCTCACCAGGGAAGACCTGGTGATGATGACTTCACCAGCCTGGAGCAACACGCTGAGTTATTAAACAAGCAGGTTAAAGCCCGATTTATTAAAGACGTCATAGGTGATAAAGCTGTAAAGGCGATTAAATCATTAAAGGACGGGGAGGTATTATTGCTTGACAATGTACGATCTCTTAAACAGGAGTTCAAGCCATCCACCAGCAATAAAATGGTTAAGACCCTGGCGCCGTTATTTGACTTATATGTTAACGACGCCTTCTCCGTATCTCACCGGAGCCAGACATCAGTTGTCTCCTTCCCAAAGGTGATGCCCTCGTGCGCTGGACCGGTTATGGAGCGGGAAGTAAACGCTATTAGGAAGATTCATGAGTTCAAGGAGCCGAGCGTCTTTGTGCTGGGCGGTGAGAAACCTGAGGACAGCAAGGTAGTAATCAAGGAACTAGGTGATAAAGTGACAAGGATTTTAACCTGCGGAATCTTTGGCCAGTTCTGTCTTTTATCAAAGGGTTTTAACTTCGGAGCACAGAACAAGTACATCACTGAAGAACTAGGCTACTCAAAAGACAAGGAACTGGCTAAGCTATTGGATGATAATATTAAAACCCCGGTTGACTTCGGAGTAAAAGCCAAAAATGAAAGAAAGGACTTATTATTAAGCGACTTCCCGGTTAACTACGAGATATTTGATATTGGTCCTGAAACAATAGAGCGTTATTGCAAGATTATTAAAAAAGCAAGCAGCATCTTCATGAAAGGAACCCCGGGCTACTCAGAGGATGAAAAATTCGCTCTTGGAACTAAGAAAATACTAAAAACAATTGCTGACTCAGACTCTTTCTCAGTTATTGGCGGCGGTCACACAAGAGCGGCTATTGACCGGTTCGGTATCAGCGAGGAAAAATTCTCCCACCTAAGCTTGTCAGGCGGTGCTCTGATGAAGTTTATTGCAGGCAAGGAACTGCCAGGAGTTGAGGTGCTGAAGTAAATGTTTGATGTAATAACTGTCGGGTCTAACACTCTTGACGTGTTCGTTGACACTGAAGCGCCTGAGATAAAAAAGAAAGGAGAAAAACTAATCACTTACCCAGTTGGTTCAAAAGTACTGATAAAAGACACTCATTTCTCAACCGGCGGGGGCGGGACTAACACTGCAGTCTCTTTTTCAAGAGCAGGTCTTAAAACAGGTTATATCGGCAAAGTCGGGACCGGTGACTTCAGCAGGTTAGTGCTTGACATGCTTGAAAAAGAAAACGTAGCCTTCCTAGGAGCAACTGGCAGCAAGGCTAATGGCTACTCAGTCATACTTGAAAGCAAGAATGACAACAGGACAATACTCACTCACAAGGGAGAGAATAACAACCTAGGGTTTAATGAAATAAATAAAAAAAAGCTTAAAACCAAGTGGTTTTACTTCTCATCAATGATGGGCAGGTCATTCAATGCTCAGAAAAGAATGGCATCCTATGCTTCAAAGAATGGTATCAAGATTGGCTACAACCCCAGCTCTTACCAGACCAGCAAGGGATTAAAACACCTTAAGCCAATCCTAGCTAAAACAGAAGTACTAGTGTTAAACAGTGAGGAGGCTGGGATGCTGGTTAAGAAGGAGCCGTTAAAGGGTTTGCGTGAAGCTGGTCCAAGAATAGTGTGCATCACAAAGGGAAAAGAGAAGGTGACGCTGTACAACGGCGAGCATAAATACACCCTGACCCCTCATAATGTTAAAGCCAAGGAGCGGACTGGGGCTGGAGACGCTTTTGCCTCAACACTCATCGCCGGCTTAATAAAAGGCGAAGGCGTTGAGAAAAGCATGCAGTTAGGACTAGCTAATGCCGAGTCAGTGATAATGGATTACGGCGCAACTGAGAACCTGCTATCCTGGAAAGAGCTTAAAAAAAGAGTTAAGAAAAAACCTGCTAAGATAGTGAAGGAGGCTTACTAAATGAGAATTAAGTTGTCTAATATAACAAGAAAGAATCATTCATTGCTTCTTGCTTATGACCAGGGATTAGAGCATGGACCAACTGATTTTAATGACCAGAACGTTGACCCATCATACGTGCTTGACATTGCTGAGAAAGGGGGTTTTACCGGCGTGATTCTTCAGAAAGGAGTTGCTGAGAAGTATTATCATCATAAAGTGCCGTTAGTGCTTAAATTAAACGGTAAAACTAACCTCTTAAAGGGCGAGCCGTTATCAACCCAGTTATGCAGTGTAAAACAGGCAGTTAAGCTAGGGGCTAAAGCGGTCGGCTATACCATATACGTTGGCAGTGCTCACGAGCAGGTCATGTTCAAAGAGTTCCATAAGATTCAGTCAGAAGCCCACGACAATGAGCTGCCGGTTATTGCCTGGATGTACCCCAGGGGTAAAGCTGTTAAGAATCCCCGCTCAAAGAAGATGCTTGCCTACGCTGCCAGGATAGGATTAGAGTTAGGGGCTGACTTTGTTAAGTTATACTACCCGGGAAGCATTGAGTCATTCAAGTGGGTTGTTAAGTGCGCTGGCAAAGCCAGGGTATTAGTCGCTGGTGGCGAGAAGAAAGGTGATAAGGCTTTACTAAAAAGGGTTAATAATATTATCAACGCGGGCGGCGCTGGCATGGCTATTGGCAGGAATATCTGGCAGCATAAGGAGCCGTTAAAGATTACCAAAGCGTTGAAAAAAATAGTCTTTGATAATAAGAGCGTTAGTGAAGCGCTGAGGTGCCTTTAAATGATTATTGTTAACTTCAAAACTTACCATTCAGGAACTAATGCCTTAAAACTGGCTGAGGAGCTGGATGAAGTTGCTGATAACAAGGTATTGTTTGCGGTTCAGGCAACAGATATCCGCTTAATATCACAATCAGTTAAAACAAAGATTTTAGCCCAGCACGTTGACCCTTTTAACCCAGGCCGGAATACTGGCAGCGTCCTGCCAAGAGCAGTTAAGGACGCGGGGGCTGTCGGCTCTTTAATAAATCACTCAGAGAAGGGAATAGTTTTTGAAAGAATAATTAAAACCATTAAGAAATGCCGGGAAAACAAGTTAAAAACAATTGTATGCGTGCCTGACCTAGTGACTGCAGAAAAAGTTGTTAATTATAAACCATCAATGATTGCTTTTGAAGACCCCGCCTTAATATCCACTGGCAAATCAATCTCCACAACAAAGCCTGACAAGGTTAAAAAATTCGCCTCCCTGCTTAAAGGAACAGGGGTAAAGCCGTTATGCGGCGCTGGCATAAGCACCAAGAGTGATGTTAAAGCAGCTCTTAAACTAGGGGTTAAGGGGGTGCTGGCTGCCTCGGCTGTTGCTAAAGCCAAGAATCCTGCCAGCGTGTTAAAAAGTTTCCTGGAAGTGATTTAATTGAATATTGGAGTTGACGTGGGAGGCACAAAGATAAGAACCGGCCTGGTTAAGGATGGCAGGGTTGTCAAACACATAAAAGTACTAACAGGTGCTGATAAAGGGAAGAAGCACGTGCTAAAACAAATAATTAAAACCATTAAGAAAGTCATGTCAAGTGATGTTAAAGGCATTGGTGTTGGGGTGCCGGGCGCTGTTGATAACAATAGAGCAAGAGCGGTCAACCTGCCAAACATACCATCGCTTAATAAAACAAACCTTAAACTAATCCTTGAAAAAGAGTTTAAAAAAAAGGTGGTGCTGGGCAATGACTCAAACGCTTTCACCCTGGCTGAGAGCGTCTCAGGCGCTGGCAGGGGCTCCAGGAACGTTGTCGGCTTGACACTAGGGACTGGTGTTGGCGGCGGGTTAGTGATTAACCAGCAAATCTATACTGGCAAGTGCTGCGCTGGCGAGGCAGGTCACATAACAATCAACCACATGGGGCGCAAGTGCAGTTGCGGGGGCAGGGGTTGCCTTGAAGAGTACGTGTCAGCCAGGGCTATCACCCGGTACTCAAAAGAATTAATAGGCAGGGGGCTGAAACCCCGGGCAGTTGAGGATAAAGCACGGGAAGGGGATGAGAAAGCAGTAATGGTTTACCAAAGAGCTGGTGAATATCTGGGAGCGGGGTTAGTAACCATTAATAACTTAATGCACCCGGACTTAATTATCATTGGCGGCGGCTTATCAAAAGCCGACTACTTAATAATTAAACCAGCCAGGGAAGTGCTTAAGAGTAATGGTTTTTTCAAGCCTTCAAAGGTTGTTAAAGCAAAGCTGGGCAGCGACGCCGGTGTTATTGGCGCTTCTTACTTAACTCAGCCCTCTTATCTAAGTACTTAACAACTGCTATCACAAACCCCGCGTGGCTCCAGGTTAAAGGCGCAACTGACAACGGCTCGCCAGTAAAAGGGTTAATCTGCTCTGACAACACGCCGGTTGATAATGAGTAATCAACCACCCATTCAAGAATATTAACAGCCGGCTCCAAGTCCTTTAAACTCTCAGCCTTTGTTATGTAATACTCAGCCAGCCATAGAGTAGTAACAAACCAAGGGTTGCCCGGAGTACTGTCGCTGACCTGGTGGTAGTCATCATCCTGGTACCGGGCTAAGCCCTTCATCTTATTAGTATCACAGCACAGCTTATCAGTAACAGCCTTCATAGTATTAGCAACCCGTTCATCATTAACATCCAGCACCCGGTACTCAAACACTCCGTAACCGCTGCTGGCATCAATCGTCTTATCCTTCCTGTAATCATCATCCTTTAAGTATAACCGCTTAATAAAGAATCCTTCCTCTTCATCATATAAGTGCTTAAGCACTCCTTTCTTAATCTCCTCAGCTGCTTTATCATACTTTTTTGAATCAGTTTTTGTGCCAAAGATTTTTGCAAAATTAGCAGCTGCTTTCAAGCCGGCGTAAACCGTGCTGCAGGTAAAAGTATGAACCCCTAACTTCTCCTCCCATAAGTCATAACTCTCTTTTGGCAGGCCGGTCTTCTCATCCCTGAACCCTTCCATAAAGTCAGCTGCTTGTTTAATGAACGGTTTGTATAATTTATTGATTAAAGACTTGTTCTTGTACTTGTCATACTTCTTCCATAAAGCATCAAGCACCAGCGCAGTCTCATCCTCCTGTATTGGCAGCTGGATTCCGCCGTCCCTCACCCATGAATGCCATGAAGTGCCGACCGAGGTGTCAGGTTTATACTTGGGCAGCAAGTAGCCGTCGCTGCTTAAAACTTTATTGCAGAACTCAAAGAACTTAAGAGTCATGTCCTTGTACCCTGCCCTGTCAAGCGCCCGCGCCACCAGCGCCCCGTCCCTGGGCCACATGTAACTATAAGTATCCTTGCTGAACTGCAGGGTGTCAGAGTCATTAGCTGCTATTATGGCGCCGCCGTCATCAGTCTGGGTCCTGATTATCAGTAATGAACGCTTAAACAAGTCAACCACTTCCCTGCTTAAACTCTTAAAGTTAAAATTATGACGATTAACCCACTTCTTCCAGAAACTGCCTGTCTCCTTAATCAGTTTATTAGGGTGGCGGTTAAGCACGAACTTATTTAGTTTTGAGACCTCGCCGTACTTCTTGCCAACAGTTATCCAGTAATAAAGAGTCTTGCTATAGCCGGGTTTCACATTCAAGCTGAAGCCAATAACCGAGTCAACTGAGCCGTGCTCAATCGGGTTCTTGCTAAGGTTGCCGTCCAACGCGTCAAGATAAGTCCCTTTATAATACTCCTCATCAGACAAACCAGTGGCGTAGTCATTAAAGCTTTTACCACCAGCTGCCAAGCCGTTCATCAGGAAGTACCTTTTGCCTTTATAGTGTATCATTGAACAAGCCTTTGGGTCGTAGTAAACAGTGTTGCCAATAAAATCCTCTGATATATGGAAGTGCTGATGCAGGAACACCCTCACCTCCCGCTCAACCTCGGCAAGGTTGCGGACCCTTATTCTCCTAAGGAATATGTTCTTACCGTGGTACACAGCGTCATTAAGTGTTACTTCAAGTTTTAAATCCTCATTAACCGCCTTAATACTGCTTACCAGCGTCTCCTTCTCATACTCCATAGTGATACTCCACTCATCCCTTGAAAGCCAGCTGAACTTATTATCAACCCAGAAACCAGTGTAGTGAGTGTTGCCTTGAACATGATTCTCCTCGCCAACGTAGGGATAGTAGAAATCCCTGATTGCTGCATTCTCATCCATGCACACCAGGATGTTGCCATTACCTAAAACTACTGGCCTTGTCATACTTAAATCATTTAAAGCAGGTTAATTGACTCTATCTGATCAATCCTTGAAGTAACTATCTTGCTGGCTTTGGCTCTTGAATCAGTCTTTCCCAGCTTCTTAGCCAGCACCTTATCGCCAACAACATCCTTCACCCAGTTGCTGAAGTCATTGTTATCACCAGTAACGTGGTGGTTAAAGACTTCATCACTCATACCAATAAGCGCTATCTCTAACTCGTATAAGTTGCTTAGTACCCTGCCATTACAGCACCAGAAACGGTTCTCCTGAGGCACATCGTCGAGTATACTTATCGCCTCGCTAAATGATAAGTCAATAGTTTTCCTCCCAAGCAATCTCTTAATCAGGTTTATCATTAACTATTCCTAAGTATTCCTTTATTTATAAAATTAATTCACTAACTCTTGATTTAATATCTCTTAAAACGTTCATGTAATTAATAAAAGCGTCGTAAGGACTTTCATAAGGGTTGAAGTACTTATGAACGTCGCCGTCAGCAAACCACTTGGTGCACATGTAGTAGAAGTGGTCTGATGTCTGCAGTTTACGCCAGTCACTGATTAACTTCTTATTTTTTGATTTAAGAACCAATGGTTCAAGTTTATAGACCTCTTTCAGGGCTGCCCGC
Source organism: archaeon (assembly GCA_014729335.1). Taxonomy (GTDB): domain Archaea; phylum Nanobdellota; class Nanobdellia; order WJKC01; family WJKC01; genus WJKC01. The sequence continues at coordinate 18,469 of WJKC01000022.1, forward strand.
TGCATCTTATTACTCTGCCAGGCGCTAATGTCTCGTTCAATATCAGCCCATGAGATAATACCAGGCGAGTCAAAAACCCCTACTGGCTCGTAACTCTTAATTACTTCTGACGGCGTCTTAAAGTCATTATCAGGGTGCTTAAACAATTCCCGAGGAAGAGCTCTCAGGAAGTCAAATATGCCGGTGCTAGCCCACTGGTGCTCCCCCATTGTCTCATAATCCATGAACAGATTAACTACTTGGCCGTTGCCATTAACAGAGCTCACCCACTGAGCAAACTTAGGAGCAGTTAATGGCCACTCGCTCCAGGAGCGCTCTGAGAACCTGAAAGCTATATCATCGCTTAAACGATAATTCTTTAATAAGACTCTCATGCCTGAAGGCGACTTGTAAACAAAGTTAGGCGAACGCCAGCTAAGAGCCTGATCAGCTCCCTCTGCCAGCACGCCCTCGTAACCCATGCCCTCAACTACCCGGGCTAAATCATTATTATAAATTAACTCAGTGTTTCGGAAAACCCTCGGGGTCACGTTAAATAACTTCTTAACCTTTTTTTTATGAAGTGATACCTGGCGCTTAAACTCTCTTAATGAATGAAGAAAGGCTAGTGAGTGATGATAAGTCTCGCTTAATAACTCAACACTGCCAGTCTTCACTAACTCTTTAAACGACTCAATCACTTCAGGATAGTATAACTGGAACTGCTCCAGCGCCACGCCCGAGATTGAGAAGCTGACCTTTAGACCTGGGTGTTTTTTTATTAAATCAAGCAGCAGCTTATTAGCGGGCAGGTAGCACTTATCAGCCACTTTCCTAAGTACGGCTTCATTATCTAACTTGTCTTTTGAACCCTTAAAATAGCATCTTGAGTTGCCTATATCAAATATTGAGTAATCCCTGATTCTAAAGGGCTGGTGTACTTGGAAGTAAAAACATACAGATACCATTCAAGAACCACTTATTAAATTATTATAAACCTCTGCGCACCTGGCTGCAGGCTCGTCCCAGTTAAGCTTGGCAGCTTCAAGGCAGCCGTTAATGCTCAAGCAGTCATGGAGCGGCTGATGATTTAACACTGACACTATCTTATTGGTTAGTTGATTAACATCCCAGAAGTCAACTTTTAAACAGTGACTTAATACCTCTGAGACGCCTGATTGCCGGGAGATTATAACCGGGGTACCATTAATCAATGACTCAAGTGGTGTGATGCCGAATGGTTCAGAGACTGAGGGCATGACAAATAAGTCAGCCATCTGGTAAACGCTTTTTTTATCCTTCTCTCTCAGGTACCCCGTAAATATGAAATTATCACTAACCCCCAGCTCAATTGACTTATCTATCAGCAACGGCATCATATCTCCTTTTCCTGCCATCAGGAACAAAGTCTTTGGGCAGTGGTAAAGTACTTTCCTGGCAGCTCTTAAGAAATAGTCAGGCCCTTTCTGCAGGGTCAGCCTGCCAAGGAATAATACTATCCTCTTATCCTTCTTATACTGCCTGACTCTATAAACTAACGGCAGTTCAACACCGTTGTGAACCACCACCACTTTCTGAGGATCTACGCCGTAGTGCTTTACTATCTTATCCTTAGTGAAATTACTAACAGTGATTACTAGGTCTGATTCGTGCATCCCCCGCCGCTCTATGTTATAAACTGCCTGGTTAACACCGTTGCCCCCTGTCCGGTCAAACTCGGTGGCGTGAACGTGCATTATTAAGGGCTTGCCTGTTAACTCTTTCGCCCTTATACCAGCTTTAATTGTAAGCCAGTCATGAGCGTGTATCACATCAAATTCAAGACTCTTAATTAAAGCATCAACCCTATCAGCGTATTTATTAACAGCTTCTAAAAGACTGTTGCAGTACTCCTTCCCAGCCTGAGTAAAGCTTGAGTAAGCATTAATCATTGAAGCTCGCGACACGTCAGCAAATAAGAATTCAAGAAAGTCTTCATTAACGTCAACTTTTCTAGGCAGGACAAAGGAAACATCTACCCCTTGCCTGCTCAACGACTTTGTTAAACCGTAGCAAGCTGTTCCAAGCCCCCCAGTATTATGTGGCGGGAATTCCCATCCAAACATTAAAACCCTCAAATCAGCCACCTCTAGCCCATTATAATCAGCATCACACAAAATAATACGTAAAGAGTTGTATTTAAGAATTACTCAACACCTAGCCAAAAAGGGTTTAATACTTTGTTCAAGTAACTGTTAAGGTCATTCAGTATCAATACGAGGAGCCAGTATAAAACTTACTTTTAACTGGTCCAGGGCTTTATAATCAAGTTTTAACGGATAATTATCAGCAAACCTTAACTCCACTGTCTTAGCTACTTTTGATAACTTCATCATCTTCTCCAGGTACTCAAGCGAGTACTTGCTTTTAACAGCACTTTTTGAGTCAAGCTTTATCAGGCTCGGACTCTCATTGCTTAACTGCAGGTTAACCTCGTTGGTATCGCTTAATGCCTTCATTACAAAGGAATCCTTGGTTGTTGACAGTAAAACACAGTCACTAACCATTAACGCGTCCTTAGCCCCTGCCTTAATAGCAGCTGATTCAACCTCAACCTCTGCTTTAAAACCATCCTTTAACTTCTCAGGGGGCTTAACAGGGTTGCCATGAGCCTCCAACAACGGCAGGGTAAATGTTCGCTTAGAATCACCCGTCATTGTGATTACTAACTCGTTAGCACTGTCCGTCATTTTAAACTCCACGCTGTCGCCAGTGCCTGCTCTTTTAAGAATTGACACCAAGTATGGAACATTAACGGTTAATTTAGTCTTAGAGGAGCACTCATATTCAGTGAAAGCGCTGGCAAGCAGGTCGTATAACACCATGGCAACATTAGCAGGGTCCATGGCAATTAATGACAAACCATTCTTTGATAACTTGAAGGTCCCCTCATTGATGAAATTGCTCACCGCGTCCAGCGAGTCCCTTACAAGGGTGACATCATCTAAGACTGCTTTAAACATATCAAAATATTAAACAACCCGCGAGCTTAATAAACTTTATCATACCCTAAAACATAGAATAAAGCGTGAATTTTGTTAGTAAAGCGTTAAGCCTGGTTAAGAGTGATGGAGCAGGTTATTCTTTTCACATTAAGTCATGAAGCGCCTTGAATAAGTCGGGGTTTAAGCTGCTGAAGTCCTGGACAACCTCTGCTCTAAGCTCCAAGCCCTCCTCGTAAGGCAGCACCATCCCTATAACACGGGCAACGCCCCCCACCTCTAAACCCTTAATTAAATCCTCGGTCGGGGTCAGAATGGTTAGTTGACCGCTCGGGTCCTCAATAGTGAAGACAAGCGACTCCTCATCAATGGATAACACAGTTCCGACAACCGCTACCCTTGAATCATCCTTGGTTAAGTCAATAATCTTCTTCTCAACTGAGACCATCCGCTTCCGGCGCTCCTGCTTATCATCCTCTGGCATTAAAACTAAATAGAGAAGAAGTTGTTTAAAAACTTAATCATAGTCGCGCCACTTATGACCGCACTTAGTGCAGGTGTAGAAAGCGGTTGGCGATTCATCAGCGCTCCTGGTCTGCTTAACATAAAAGTAAGCCTCGTTGTTATCGCACTTAGGGCACTCAACTTCTGTTTTTGGCAGGGTCTCATCACCTTCATCCCTGACCATATGGACTTCTTTGCCACTGCCAGCCTCTTCCCCTAGTTCAACATCACTGCCTTTAGCCCCGCACTTGATGCAAACAAAACCATCAGGTCCCGGCACCAGTATTGAACCGCACTTATCGCAGAACATGAGAGAAAAGAAGATAGTACTCCTTTTAAAAAGTTACCTATACTCCAACCAGGTAGTACATCATTGTCCTGGGCCAGCCGATTAATGGGACGCGCGTGCCTGCTTTTCCAACAATCTTTGACTCAGGAATCATTATTTCAAAATCCATGCTGTCAGGGTTAGCATCCCCCTTTGTAGTATAATAAGTAAGCCCGTCTGACTTGTTAATCATTACAACCCGGTGGATTATCATCTCATTACCATGATAGTAAACAACCACGTCTCCTATAGTAATGTTGCCAGGCAATACTGTGACCGCGTCGCCGACATCCAGTCCTTTAATAAAAGGCCAGTTTTTATACTCTGACTCGTTATAATCATTAAACTCAAGCCAGTTATCAAAGGTTCCTTCAATACTGCCCGGCTGGTGGTGCATGCTGCCTGATAATACAGCCACCACGTCATTTAACCCGGTTACCCATAGGAATGCAGGGAACAGCACGAATTTAAGTGCTATGTAAGCAAAGACTAAGAATGCAAGGTGAGAACCAAGGCTCTTGCCCCTGAACAACCAGTTAAAAAAACCTTCAAGCTTCCTGGCAGCTGAGCCTATTCTCTTTCTTAAACTCATAAAAACGTTTATTACTTAACTTCTTTAAAAAGGTTTGGTATTGTTAGAAAAGTTTTGCAAGTGAGGTAAGCTCTGATTTCAAATCACTGACCGCTTTCTTAACTGATGACTTAATGCTCTTGCCTTTAATAATGAATCTTACCTCGTCAATCTGCGGGTGAGGCTTGTTAAAACTAACAAATGAAATATTCTTATTAAGAGCTAGTTTCTTTTTGAACGGGTTAAGTATTGTCTCCTCGCCGCTGATAATGAACTCCCATTTCTTGGCTGAACGCCTTTTAACAAAGTTAACATCCATGGAATGGAGAAAAAGAGGGTTATTTATAAGCCTTACTAAAAACCAAGTCGTCAATAACCATTTCCAGACTATCAACCTCTAACACTTTTATATAAAGGAATGCCTTGCCTTTTCGTTGCTCAAGATTGTTAATAAAACTAATTATCCGCTGGTAGTCTCCACTATTAAAACCCGGCAAACCTTTATTTAACCTAGACCTTATCTCATCAGCCACTAATTCATACTTTTCTATCTCCTCATCTATCTCCCTGCTTCGGAACAAGTAGTTCTCATACTGGAAGATAACGCCCTTGTTTCTATAGGCAAATATCATATCTAAGCGGGCTGCATTGTTCTGAAAAACCTTCCTAATAGCTTGTTTAAGATTACTAATAACATTTAATTCCTTCAACACTCCATCCTCAACTTCTTCGTTGCTGCACATCTCTATTAACTCGCAAGAATACCTTGGACTATAATTACTGACAAAACGCCATAATAACTCATTTATATCCTCAACTTCATCCAGAAACTCCAGCCCCTCAGTTTGTCTTTTAGGCTTTACAATTCGCTCCAATTCATTAACAATGCTCATTTACTTTTTTTATGAAACTAATTAATTTATAAATACTTCTATTCTTTGAGTATTACATAATGGTGTCCAAGAAAACTAAAGAGCTTAACAAGGAAGCAATTAAGAAAGCAATAAAGGGTGTTAAGAATACTTACTCGCCTGACAAGATGATTATACAAGCTGTGCAGGCGTTCAAGGAGGAGGAGCACTTAATAAACGTTGAATACGAGCGGTTAAGAGAGTTCTACTGGCGATACCACCCCGAAGCACTTGAAAGAGTTGATAGTGTTGAAGAATTAACCGGTATGATTATTAAAGGAGTGAATAGACCGGCTGACACCATGGGTTATGGCTTGTCAAAGGAGGAGTTATCCCTTATGAAGTCATACGCAGAGGGAGTGAAGGAACACTTAAAGGTTATTGACTTATTAGAGAAGTTCATTAATGCAGAGACAATTAAATTAGCGCCTAATACTTCAAGGATTGCAACCCCTTTACTCACAGCCAGGCTGATTGCCTTGGCAGGCGGGTTCAAGGAGTTAGCATTCATGCCTGCCAGCACTATCCAGTTACTAGGGGCTGAGAAAGCATTATTCCGCCATCTGAAGCGCGGTTCCAGGCCACCTAAGCACGGCGTCATATTATCTCACTCAAGCGTCCAGTCAGCTAAGAATAAAGGAAAAGCTGCTAGGCAGTTAGCTAACAAGTTAATGATTAATCTGAGAAAAGACTATTTTGGTGAGGACGGATGAAGTTATTATTAAAGAGGAAAGGCAGGTATTACACTAAAGCACTGGTGCCGGGCAGTGTTTATGAAGAGCCAGTTATCACTATAAGCGGTAATGAGTACCGAGAATGGAGTCCTAAGCGCAGCAAGCTAGGAGCTGGTTTAAGAAAAGGTGTCAGGAACCCTGTTAAGGATTCAAGTTTCGTCCTTTATCTTGGAGCTGCTAGCGGCACCACTGTAAGCCACGTGTCAGACCTAACCCCTAAGGGCAGGGTTTACGCTGTTGAGTTCGCGCCCGAGCCAATGAAGCACTTAGTATTGCTGGCTAAGAAGCGGGCGAATATTATCCCATTATTTGCCAATGCTAACAAGCCGGGTGATTACCCTGTTAAGGTTGAACCTGTAAGCGTGGTGTTCCAGGATATTGCTCAAAAGAATCAAGTGCAGATATTCAGGAAGAACTGCAAGGCTTATCTTAAAAAAGACGGGACTGGGTTAATAACTGTTAAGGCGCGCAGCATTGACTCAACCAAGAAGCCGTCAATTGTTTTCAAAGCAGCAGAGAAAGAACTAAGAAAGGATTTTAAGATATTAAAACAAACAAGACTAGAGCCTTATGAGAAGGACCATAAGATTTACGTGCTAAAACTTAAATAACCCTTTTAGTATATTCATAATTTATGAATAAATCAGTGTTAGATGATAATATTCAAGCAGCTGTTATTCTAAGCAGTATATTCAGGAGCGCTTATGGTCCTAAAGGCATGAATAAGTTATTGGTTGATAATATTGGCGACACGTTCGTGACCAAGGACGGGGCTTCAATAATTGATAACATTGAAGTTAAACACCCGGTTGCCAAATTATTAGCTGAAGCTGCTGAGACAATGGAGGAAGAAGTTGGTGACGGTTCAAAGACTGCTGTGATACTGGCAGGCGAGTTATTGAAAAAAGCAGGCGAATTAGTGAGCGAGGGCATGCACCCAATGATGATAGTTAAGGGCTACCAGCTGGCATTAAATAAGACGCTTAGAGTGCTTGATAAAAAATCATTAAAGAATAGTGATAAAGGGGTTGTTAAATCATTAATTAAAACCGCGTTATTAACAAATGATTACTTAACAGAGACTGTTTATGAAGCAGTTAAGGACACTAGTGTTGAAGATATTACCACTCTGAAGAAGAGGAGCAGGGGTGAGGCAGTGGTTGTTAACGGCGTGGTGATAGATAAGGAAAGAGTTCATCCGGGCATGCCTAAGAAAGCTGTTAACGCAAAGATACTGGTTACTAAGACTCCTTTAGAAGTAAGGGAGACTGCTACCAGCAGCGAGTTAGAGATAACCAGTCCGTCACAGCTAAGTAGTTTATTGGAAAAAGAGCATGAATCAATCAAGGAGGTAATCAGTTCAATTAAGAAGTCAGGCGCTGACGTAGTATTATGCCAGAAAGGCATCAGCGACCAGGCTCAGGAGTACCTGGCTAAGAATGGAGTAATAGGAGTCAGGCGTATAAGGGAGAAGGATATCAACTATTTACTTAAGGCAACTGATGCTAAACTGGTAAGTGATTTAACAACTATTAAGCCATCTGACCTTGGGACAGGGGATGTATACACTGAGAGGGTTGGTGACGAACGATTAACCTTTATTAACAACTGCCCTGGAGGGGTTAAGACAATACTAATCAGGGGAGCTACTGAGCAGTTAATTGACGAGGTTGAGAAGAGTGTTCTTAACGCCCTGGGGGTTGTTAAGGCTTTCAGGGCTGAGAAGAGCTATGTTCCTGGTGCAGGAGTGATTGAAAAAATAATCAGCAATGAGTTATTAAAAAAACTTCCTGGAGGCAAGGAGCAGTTAAGCTACACTGCTTTTGCTAAAGCCTTGGAAAAAGTTATTCAGGCATTAATCACTAA
>WJKC01000023.1 GCA_014729335.1 archaeon
CTTTTCCGCTTCGCGCAAAAGCGCTTCACTCCAAAAATTAAATTACAAGAATATCATTGAACCCTTTTCCGCTTCGCGCAAAAGCGCTTCACTCCAAAAATTAAATTACAAGAATATCATTTGGATGATAATCCAGACTACTAGTATTATCACAACCCACTTAACTATCACGCTTAGGAACTTGAATAGTAAGAAAGCGCCTATTAGTACTCCGACTAGGGTTATTATCTGTGTGTGCTGAGGCGTTAGGTTAAGCGACTCCTGCAGGAATGTCTGGAAGCTGTTGTAATTATCTCTTAACTGGTTGACAAAGTTAAAGGCTTGGCCCATCATTGTCACTCCCTGCCCCAAGGTGGTGAACATATCACTTGACTGGTTAACCGTCTCGTTAGCAGCTAACCCCCTGCCAAGGACCAGGAATAATAATAAACCAATGCCGAGGAATTTAAATTTTTTCAATAAGTTTTTTTTAAACCATACTACTAGTTCGTGCCAGTAGAAGGTGGGCATGATGATGAGGAATAACGCGATGCCTAGTGATAAGAACTTGTTCTCAGTAACCGGCGTAGGGGTTATCATGGTGTAGACAAGGGTGGCGAAGGTGATTAGTATCAGGAACCCGAAGATTATGGTGCTTGAGACGTCCAGTGTCTTCTTAACCTTGCCCTTAACCTCTTTCCTGATGAACTTCTTAGTGTACTTGTCAAGCAGGTAGAATAGGATGAACTCGTAAGCCATTGTCCCTAATAACAGCGTCTTTGAGAAGAGGAATAAGTTATGAATTATCATGGCTGAGGATAGAATGAAGAACCCAACGCAGGTAAGGAATAATAGTATGATGCTGGTCTTTAACTCAGCCTGGGTCCGGTACTCGGTTGGGAATGATATCCGGTCAAAAAATTCCTGCTTTTTCATTAATTCTCTAAAAGCTATTTGAGCGTTTTATACTTTATCCTCTAAGGCTTCCGTTAACATTTTCTTATTGCTTTTAAACAGGTAGTCCTGTTGGTCGCCGGCTGCTTCCAGCTTACTAATTATTATGAGGGCGTTCTTAACGTCCTGCTTTGTTAGTTCTTTCTTTAAGTGACTGAATAGTCCTGGAAATATTAGCGGGGCTGCCAGTGACCCGAAGTAGTCACCAGTGTTTAAGTCAATATGAGTGAAACCGTAATCCTTCTGGTAGAAGATGTTATCAGGTTTTGAAGGGTCAGTCTGGATGCCTGCCTCGTGTAACGCTTTATTATCACTTACTAATTTATCAAAGAGTGATTGTTCAGCTATTGATAAATCCAAGAGTCTCTGGCTGTACTCTTCACGGGCTTCATTGACTGGTTTGAACCTGTTATGTAAGGGCTTGCCTTTAGCCCGGTCCATTATCATTGCCAGGCAGTCATCTTTGATACCTATATCCAGTATCCTGGCTGCTTGAACACCCTCTGGCAGGCTGCTTATCCTCTTCTTAAGGTCAACGAGTTCAAGGTATTGTTTTTTAATATTCGGGCCTACTTTGAAGGATTTGAGTAATACTAGGTCAGGGCAGCCTGTTACCTTGTAGCACTCCTTGCCAGCGCCCTTATTTAACTTAATACCTATTTCATAAGCTAGTTTTTTCATAATTTTGTTAAGAACTATTAACTTTTTTTATAAAGGTTACTTTTCTTCTTTCAAGTCTAGTCTTGGCAGTATTATCTTATGCTTATCCATTCCTTCAATCTCCTCTATTGCCCGCTTAGTCACTGCCTTCATAGGGTCTGGGATTGAGGGCACCCGCTCTTTTAGTTCTTTAAGGTCCTTGAACGGCTTCTTCTCCCGTTCCTCAATGATGCTCCACATGTGCTTCTTGCCAATCCCGGGTATTAACTCTAACTGGTGCTGGCGAGTGCTGATTGGACCAGCCTTGTTAAATAATTCAAGCACTTTATCAACCTGGCTCTTAAGCTTGTCTTTTATTATCTCTTTAAGCGTTACCTTAGCTGTCTCAGTTAAGTCATCATAGGTTATTTTCTTAGTGATGTGATGAACCTTTTCCCGCTTCTCAGCCCCGACGTAAACCTTTTCCAATGGCTTAAGGAACACTCCCTTCTTAGGAGCCACTTCTAATAAGCTCAGATGGTCAACGCCTATTATCTGAGCTACTGGGCGCCTGCTAGGATCATTTAAGTGGCCGTGCTGCAGGAAGTCCAGCACTATACCATTCTCTTCATGAACCCTGGGCGACCGCCGCTCAGTGTATAATGATTTTCTCCTCTTAAAACTTTTATTCTGATACATTTTAGAATCAACACTCCTTTATTTGAGACTTTTCTTAATCGTCTCTAAGATTTTTTTCAACTCTTCATCCTTGAATGAAACCTTTGAAGCTGATAATACCAGCATTAACTCTTCTTCGTTGTTGGGCACTGTATCAGCTATCTTGACAATGAACTCATCTTTTAACTTCCTCATATCAAGTTTTTTCAATCCCTTAACCACTTTATAGGAGTCATACTCGCTTAGCCTGGTGAATTCCTCAGCGTTCTCCAGAGCCATTTTCTGTTCATAAGCTAGGTCAGTTTTGTTGCGCTTGCGTAATACCTTCCTAACCGTTGCTAGGGGAATGTATTTCTCGCTTATTATTTCATAATGGGACGCCATTTATTCCACTCCTTTTAAATGAACTGGTGAGCTAATAACTTTTTTACCGGTTCTTAATTCAATCACGTAAGACTTTCCTCGTTTATCAGTTACTTTGCCTTTTTTCCAGAAAAACCTTTTATGAGGCATTCCTTTCTGGATGCTCGGCTCTGGTTTAATTATGACACTATCCCCTTTTTTAAATTCTTGCACTAGTTTTCTAATAGCGATTTTGCCTTTATCTCTTTTCTTTTTCCTTAGTTTGTAGCGAGTGCCTTTACGGGACCCATGCGAGCTTGTTACCATGAAGAAATCTAAAAAAGGTTGGTTTTAAAAACCTTCCTAAAGAATTACTTTATAAAATACTAATTGCTTACTTTTACTTTATGAGGGTCTTAGTGTCTGGGAACGCTGGCAGCGGCAAGTCAACGGTTGCCAGAGCAGTTGTTGAAGAGTTTAAGCTAAAGCGTTTTAGCGGCGGCGAGGCTTCGCGCAGGATAGCTAAGAAGCTAGGCTTTAAGACTAGTGGGGAGGAATTCCTTGAATTCCATGATTATGTTAAGAAACACCCTGGTATTGACCGGGAGATTGATGGTTTAATAAGTGGTTTTCTGGAAAAAGATGACTGCGTGGTTGACAGCAGGTTAGCACCCCACCTTTATAAGAAGGAGGCTTACCGTGTTTATTTGAAAGCGCCTCTTGAAGTAGCTGCTGAGCGTAATGCTAAGCGCGAAGGGATTAGCAGGGCAGAGGCTTTAAAAGCAGTTAGTAAGCGGAACCAGGAGGACGCTGAGCGTTACAATAAGCTTTACAACGTTGATATTAGTGATTTAAGCGTTTATGACTTAGTGCTTGATACTTCTTATTTTAGTATTAAAGAGATGAATAGTGTCATAATCTATGTTTTACGAAAGGTTTTAAAACAATAGGTTAGTTGTTATTTAATCATGTTAGAGGTTGGACGCGTATGCGTGAAGATAGCTGGCAGGGAGGCTGGTCGTAAGTGCGTTGTTGTTAAACGGGTTGATAAGAACTTCGTATTAATTGACGGTGATGTTAAGCGCAGGCAGTGTAATGTTGATCACTTAATGCCTTTAGTGCAAGTGGTTGATATAAAAGCTGGTGCCAGGACAGAGACGGTTAAGAAGGAGTTAAAGAAGCTTGGCTTGATGGATAAGGAAGTGAAGAAGAAAGCTAAGAAAGCTAAGAAGGAGAAGAAGCCTAGACCTAAGAAGAAGAAAGTGCAGAAGAAAGCTAAGAAAGCTAAGAAAGCTAAGAAAGCTAAGAAAGCTAAGAAAGC
>WJKC01000001.1 GCA_014729335.1 archaeon
ACTTAGAGGACATCACCAGGAACGTGGTGGTGGGCAAGGAGTACCTGCACAAAGCACTGGATGAATCATTCCAGAAGCATAAAGTAGGTGATTCTTATAAGATAGATTTGAGCGTTGAAGAAGCCTACGGCAAGCGGGAGAGGGGCTTAATCAAGATGATACCAGCCCGGTACTTCAAGAAGAACAGGGTTAACCCAGTGAAGGGGTTAATGGTGAACGTTGACGGCGCGTTAGGCAAAGTCATCAGCGCGAGCCCGGGCAGAGTGATGGTTGACTTCAACCACCCACTAGCAGGCAAGCCAGTAGCCTTTAAAGTAAAAATCAAGAAACTGGTTAAAAATAAAATGGAAAAAGTTAAAACAGTAGTCAGCTTCATGTTAGGCAAAGAACTAAAGGTTAGCAAGGACGGAGAAAATATAGTCATCAAAGATAGTATTGGATTACCAGAAAATATTAAAAAGCGCGTTGAGACTGAAATACTGTCAATAATTGGGAAAGCTAACATAAAGTTTATAAGTGAAAAATGAAAAGTGAATATTTAAAATGGACTCAATAATCAACAACGTTAAAAAGAGGGAGGAGCCGACCAGGGCTGCAATGAAAGTTCATTCTCCAGAGTTAAGCAAGACCCGCGACATAGACGCTGAACTAGAAGAGATTATCAGCAGCAAGAAAGCCACCATCAAGGTATTCGGCATCGGGGGCGCGGGCGGCAACACCTTAATGCGGATGAGCGAGGTCGGAATCAAAGGAGCAGAGTTAATAGCAGTGAACACTGACGCCCAAGACTTACTATGCGTGTTAGCAGATAAGAAGATACTAATTGGCAAGGAATTAACCGGCGGCTTAGGAGCCGGTAATAACCCGCAGATAGGCAGGGAAGCGGCTAAGGAATCAGAGTCAGAGATAAAGAAGTCATTACAGGACGCTGACATGGCGTTCGTCACCTGCGGTTTAGGCGGGGGCACTGGCACGGGCGCAGCCCCGATAGTGGCTAACGTTTCACGAAAGACCGGCGCCTTAACAGTCGGGGTCGTGACAATGCCTTTCAGCATAGAAGGGAAAGTAAGGCAGGAGAACGCGATGGAGGGGCTGGAGCGGTTGCAGGAAGCAGTTGACACGCTCATAGTCATCCCTAATGATAAATTACTTGAGATAGCTAATGACCTGCCATTACACACGGCTTTCAAAGTAGCTGACGAGATACTCACCAACGCTGTTAAAGGAATAGCAGAGCTGGTAACCAAGACCGGCTTAATCAACCTTGACTTCGCTGACATCAAGGCAGTGATGAGGCAGGGAGGCGTAGCCATGATAGGCGTGGGCGAGAGCGACACCGAGCACCGGGCAGTTGAGGCAGTGGAGAAAGCAGTTACTAACCCGTTACTGGACGTTGACATCGCGGGCGCCAAGGGAGCCTTAATTAACGTTGTCGGCGGTCCGAGCATGAGCCTAGACGAGGCTAAGCAAGTGGTTGAGACCATCAGCGACCGGTTAGATGAGGACGCTAACGTTATCTGGGGAGCCCAGTTAGCTAATGACATGAAGGACTCAATCAGGGTGATGCTGGTAGTGACAGGTGTTCACAGCCCGCAGATATTCGGTTTTGAGAAAACAGTTACTAAGCAGCGGAAGAACGAGATGGAAAACGAGCTTGGAATAGAGTTCATTGATTAATCTTTATATTTAATAATTAGGTGTCGAGAGGGCGTTAGCCCTTCGTTGGAATAGAGTTCATTGATTAATTACTCATAGACCCACTCAGGCAAGTCCATGTATAATATGTCAGGGTTTTTCTTCCTCAACTTCTTAAGTTTATTCAATTTCTTCCTCATACTATAATTGCTAAAGAAAGACTTAATCTTGCTAGTTCCAGGCCAAGGTTTAAGCATCTTCTAATAGTAATCTTTTTAAAACCGTGTTTGATTTTCTTTCTTTAGTTATGAATTTTATATCAAAGCTTAAGCGTAAGTTAAAGCAGTACCGGCGGGTTATTAGTATCAGCCGCAAGCCTAACCGTGACGAGTTCATCTCAACTCTAAAGATTAGCGGTCTCGGCGTGGTGTTAATAGGTGCTGTTGGTTTCTTAATACAACTAGTTTACCAGTTCATTATTAGGAGTTTGTTATAGTATGGCAATATTTGTTGTTAGGACAACTGCTGGCCGTGAGCGGCAGGTGGCTGAGCGCGTGTTAATCATAGCTCGGAAGGAGGAGGGCGTTATCCGGTCAGTTCTTCACCCTGAGAAGATTAAGGGTTACTTATTTGTTGAAGCTGATACTCGTGACGACGTTGTTAACTTTGTTTACGGCATGAGGCACGTGAAAGGCGTTGTTGAGGAGTCAGTGCCTGTTGAGAAGGTGAAGCACTTTGTCACAGCTGCTCCTAAGCCGATAAAACTGAAAGAGGGAGATATTGTTGAATTAATCAGCACCGCGTTTAAGAGCGAGAAGGCTAAGGTTAAGCGGGTTAATAAGATAAAGGAGGAAGTGGTGGTTGAGTTATTAGAGGCAGCGGTCCCGATACCAATGACCGTGTCAATTGATAACGTGCGTTTAATCAGGACCGAGGGTGAGGAGGAGATTGATAAGTCAATATGAGAGCTGAGATTAGGGTGTTGGTGCCGGCTGGCAAGGTCACGCCTGCTAACCTGGGTCAGGCAGTGGGCATGGCTGGTTTGAATATTGGCAAGGTAGTGGCTGATATTAATAATGCTACTAAGAAGTATGAAGGCATGAAGATGCCGGTGACCATCTCGTACGATGTTAAGACCAAGAAGTATGAGATAATTGTCTCACTACCCCCTACCAGCCAGTTGTTATTGAAAGCGGCTGGTGTTAGTAAGGCGGTCGCGCCTGATGATGAAGCTCCAGCAGCTGACTTGACACTAGAACAGGTGGTCGGGGTTGTTAAAGAGAAAAGCGAGGTCTTTAAGAACTTGAAAAAAGGCGTGCTGCAGGTGCTGGGCACGTGTGTCAGCATGGGCTTCACAGTTGATGGCAAGGACCCGCGGGAAGTTCAGGAAGAAGTCAGGTCTGGAGAGCATGACTCAAAGTTATCGTAATACTTAAAAAGGCTTTACTCATTAGTTTTTTCCACTGCTTTGGCAGGAGGTAATTGTATATGCCGTTAAGTAAGGAAGAAGTATTAAAGGGTTTAAAGAAGTTAAGAGAGCTTAGTCCTAAGCGTAATTTTACGCAAACCATTGACCTTCAAATCAGTCTAAGGGACTTTGACCCGAAGAAGAACGAGAATAAGCTTAAAGAAGTTGTAATCCTGCCTCATGGGCGGGGTAAGAAGGCGAGCGTCGCAGCCTTTGTTGATAAAGAACTAGTTGGTGAGGCTCGAAAAATCTATGATGAAGTAATACTAAAAGATGATTTCAAGAAGTACGCTAAGAAGCGGGCAGCTAAGAACCTGGTGAGGAGGCATAAGTTCTTTGTGGCGCAGGCTAACCTCATGGGAGAGGTTGCTAAGTCATTCGGCCGTTACCTTGGGCCAAAAGGCCGAATGCCAGACCCAAAAGCTGGCGCAGTCATCCCGCCGAAAAAGGACTTGCTTAAACCATTATATGATAAATTACAGAAGATAGTGAGGGTCAGGGTCAGGGACCAGCCTAACATTAATTTAATGGTTGGTGTAGAGTCAATGACTGACGAGCAATTAGCTGATAACGTGATGGCTGTCTATAAGGTTGTCAGGTCAAGGCTGCCAAGAGGAGAGGACCAGATAGGCGGCGTTTATATTAAGATGACAATGAGCCGGAGCGTGGCTTTATGAGGGAGTCAATCAACCAGAAGAAAAAACTGGTTGTGGAGCTGGCAGCTGAGCTAAGCAAGGCTGAACGAGTGGCGCTGGTTAGCTTGAACCGGTTGCCGGCAAGGCAGTTAAAGTCACTGCGAGAGGATGAGGGATTGGATTTAAGAATAAGCTCAAAGAACATAGTTAAGCGGGCTTTGGAAAAAGCAGATAAGGGCTTAGAAAAACT
This sequence comes from archaeon, assembly GCA_014729335.1. Lineage (GTDB taxonomy): Archaea > Nanobdellota > Nanobdellia > WJKC01 > WJKC01 > WJKC01. The sequence goes on from WJKC01000001.1 coordinate 3,989, forward strand.
GATTGATTATTTTAAAGGTTCATGCGCCTTATTATTCCCAAAAAAAGATGTTTTTAAGTTATCAATAGAGTTATCAAAGAAGCGGGAGCCGGCCTTTGCTAAGCGGGGCATGACTGTTAAGAAAGACGTTGTACTAGATGAGGGTCCAACCCAGTTCATGCCAGGCGAGTTAATGACTGAGTTGACAGAGATGGGTGTTAAGGTCAGCCCCAAAGGGGGTAAGATAACCATCATGGAGCCGTCAATCATAGTTAAGAGGGGCGAGCAGGTATCTAAACAGGTTGCTGACTTATTATTTAAGCTGGGGGTTAAGCCGGTGACAACTGGTCTTGAATTAGTGGCTGCTTATGATAATGGTTCAATATTCACAAGCAAGGAATTAGATATTGACGTTGAAGAGTTCATGAACAATTTATTAAACGCTCACGCAGGAGCGCTTAACCTTGCTTATAACACTAACATGGTTAACAAGTTAACAATTAAGTTATTATTGAGGAGAGCCTTTAGCCAGGCAAGCAACCTGGCAAGAGAGGCTGGTTTCCTCACAAAGAGTAATGTTAATGAGGTCTTAGCAATGGCTAATGCCAGGGCTGGCGCCTTAGTTAAACAAATAAAATGGGAGGTAAAGGGCTAATGGAATATGTGTACGCGGCTCTTCTGTTGGATTCAACTGGTAAAGAGATTAAACCAGCCGCTGTTAAGAAAGTATTAACTGCTGCTGGAGCCAAGCCTGATGAGGCTAGGATTAAAGCTTTAATAGCAGCTCTTGAAGGCGTTGATATCAAAGAAGCAGTTAGCAAGGCAGCTCCAGTAGCCGCTGCTAGTGCTCCCGCACCAGCTGGTGCGTCAGGAGCTGAGGAAAAGAAGGAAGAAGAAGAGGAAGAAGAGAAAGTAAGTGAAGAAGAAGCAGCTGCTGGTTTAGGGGCCTTGTTCGGATAAGATTAATAAACTATCCTGTCCTGGAAACCCTTTAGAATGAGGGTTTTTAATGGACAGGGGATTAGTTTTGACTTTAATGGCTTCAACATCAGCCTTGATTCCTCTTCAAGTAACTCTGACTTTGTCTTCCTTAGTCACGCCCACACTGACCACCTAGTGAAGACTAGGCTGCCAGTGCTGGCAAGTGATTTAACAGCTGAGCTAGCCAGGCACCGGAGGGGTTATGATTACGAGTTAATAACTGCTTTCCCTGGCTTAAAACTGGTTGACTCAGGTCACGTTCTAGGAGCCAAGTCCTTGTACGCTGATGACGGTGAAGAGAGCTTATTCTACACTGGCGACTTCAGCCCGCACGACCGTTTCTTCCTGAAGGGGCTGGAACCAGTTGATTGTGATAAACTAGTTATTGAGACTACTTACGGCTCGCCAAGACATGACTTCCCCCATCCAGCCGAGGTTTTAGCAGAGGCAAGGGACGTTATTGAAGATGACCTGAGCAGTGGTTATAAAGTGGTCTTATGGGGTTATGCTCTGGGAAAAGCGCAGGTGCTCACTAAACTGGTTGAGGGCTTAGGGAGCATCCACGCTCACCATAAAGTTAGGCAGATTAATGATATCTGCAGGGGTCATGGTTATGAACTCCCAGCCGCCACTAAGATTGATAAGGGAGCTGATAGTTACGTCTACATCACCCCGTCCAGGCGCGAGTTAAAGAATTTCAGCAACGCCCGCGTCTACTCATTCACTGGCTGGGGTAGCAGGGGGGTTAATGATTGTTTTAAACTAAGCGACCACGCTAGTTTCAGCGACTTATTAAGATTCGTTCATGAGTGCAGCCCGGATAAGGTATTCACTCATCATGGTTTTAGCGAGGAGTTTGCTGAGCTGCTAAGAGTTGAGGGTTTTGACGCAGCAACTCTTTAATAATGATTGTTCTTAGCGGATTGTTCTTTAAAGGAATCTTAACAGCTTTTTCCAACTCCTCTTTTGTATAATTACTAGCAAGCCATTCTATCTCTTCATTTAGCGCGTCTATTGAGGGCTTGAACCGTAATCCTGACTGGTTAATCCGCTCGTATAAATCGTTAAAATTAATTGACGTTTTTGGCTTCTTCAAGTGCTGTGGTGCTGGCGGGCTTGATGGTTTCTTTAATTTACTCTTCTTTACAACCAAGTCATTAACTCGTTGATTAAGCACATGGATGTTGCCGTTTATTTCCTTAATAGTGTCTGACTGGTCCGGGTTAATCTCCCTAACCTGGTTTTTAATCTTGTTGCGAATCTGGTTGATATTACTAGGGTCAATGTCTTTAATCCGGTCATTGATTAGTGTTATAGCCTTCTTGCTTGTTTCCTCCTGGCTTAATAATCTCTCAATTAACTGGTGCAGTCTGTTGCTTGTCTGCTTTAATTTCTTACTAGGATTCCTTTCCTTGCCAACGTATTTATCCATCAGCGTTGATAAGTCAAAAATGCTCTCTGAGTAGTCATTAATGAACTCCATTAATCCTTTAAGCTGGTTGTTTGTCAGCACGCTGTCGTTCTTTAGTGTTTTAAGGATATTATACCATTGCTCGTATTGTTTCCCGAACTGGCTCATTATTACTGAATTAACATCACCTGTTCTTGAGTATATGTCTTCAATCCCAGCCCGAAACTTATCACTGATAATATCTCTCAGGAAGTTAGGCGCTTTCATTACTTCACTCCCGCCTCTTTCAAGACTTTCGAAATTAGTTATCACAGAGAACGGGGTCTTGAATAACTTAAGCATCCCAGCTGCTTCTTTTTTGATTTTTTCTTCAATCTTTGCTCTAAGTTTTGGCGACAGGCTGATTAACGATCCTTTAACACTTGACTGTTCTCTTAATTGTTTTATGTAATCATTAACGTAGCTGCTGTCAGGGTTCACCGAGTTCTCCAGTGTGTTACCTAACCCCTTGATTAATTCATCAGCGTCCTGGTACTTCTCAGTGCTTGATTGATTAATTACTCCCAGGTTCTCAATATAAGATTCTATGCTTGGAACTTTGTTCTCTAACCCTATTAAAACTTTCTTAGGCACTTTCTTACCAGTGCTCTCTAATAACTCCTTAAGGTTGTCCTGGTTTAGTTTCTGGGATATTAATCTTTTAAGACCCCACTTATTAGACACGGTTGTCCCCCCTTTCTTATTAATTGTCCTGACCTTTTTCTTTGAAAAGGGCCACCAACTCTTCTGGTATAAACCCCACTCCTTATACAGGCTCTTTATAATCTTCTTTTTAATAACCTTGTTAAAATCATGAGCAGAATCTCTTAGTAAGGCTTCCAGGTCTTCTTTAAAGAACTCTTTTTGCTGGTTATTGATGTAATCCTTAATCTTAGATATTCTCTCTTTAATCTTAGCAGGGGTTTCCTTGCTGTTCCAGCTAAGGTTCTCTTTAAGGTAGAATGCTTTTTCCAAGCTATCAATTAAGTCATTAACATCTACTTCTTCATAACCTGTTTTCTTCTTAAGAGTGACTGATAAGTCATCCTCGTCGTAGTAAGTCATGCCTTTATTCTCTAAAGTCTTGATAACTAGTTCTGTTAGCCCTGACTGGTTAGTTGAAGTCTTAATTATGAACTCATCATCTTTTTCTACAACTTCAAAGCCGGAGTTAGATAATAACTCGCTCACTGAGAGCCCTTCAGCTAATAAGTAATCCTTGTAATCAGTTTTTATCTTGTTTTTAATGAATTCGTACTCGTTCTTTTTTATCTTAATGCTTGCTTCATAATCACTAATTGACTCGCTGTTTATATTTTTAAAATCATCTCTCTTGATTGTGAGTTCTTTCTCAAATAACTCATTGCTG
>WJKC01000024.1 GCA_014729335.1 archaeon
AAGCAAAGTAGTAGATGATAAGGAGTCATTAAAGAACCTCACTGATAACAAGCTGCTGGACTTAATCGCTGTGAGATTAATTAAGAAGAATCAGGATAACGTAAAAAGGGTTAAGATTGATAACTTTAAGAAAACCATGAAACTAGTTGAGCAAATAAGGTATAACCAGTCAGTACTGACTAAAATATTAACAAAGAAGCGAGCCAGGATTAAAGAACTAGCTAAAACTTTAAGAAAGAACCGTGATAGCGACTCCATGGAGCGATTAGCTGAGCAGTTAAAAAAAGCCCGGGCATAGAAAAACTTAAAAAAAGGGTTAATTAATCAGATTCTTCATGCAAAGAATAAATGATTACCTGCAAGAAGTCATCCCAGTATTTATTAAAGATTTAAAAACAGGCGAGGACGTGTTCAAGTACGCTGATAAAAACAAGCTAGTATTACTGGCTGGTCAGTACGGCACTGGAGGCAAGCCACTAGGCAAGAAATTATTAGACGCGGGAGCTGAGATGAAAGGACTGGGAGGCATAGTGCTGCTGAAAAAAGGCGGCAGAGCAGGCTTGTACGGTTTAATAATTAACCCAGTAGGATTAGGAATCAAGGAAGTACTGGAGTCAACAATGATTAATGAGTTCATCCATGATAACAGCTTCAAGAAATTTAAATTCAACAAAGAAAACCACGTTGGAATGGGAGCCTATTTCAAGACACCACTAAATGATAAAGAACAGGTAGAGAAAATCACCAGGTTATATAATAACTTATTAGTTGAGTACAGGGAGTTCAGAAAAGATTACGAGGATGACTTCCAGCAGGTACTAATACGCTTATTACTGAAGATTAAAGAATAAATTAATGATTTGCTTCCCCTTATTCCGGAGGAGGAGTAGAAAGCGGCAAGCAAATCATTAAATTACAAATCTTGAATTAAGAAAACATATTTATAAACCTTTCTATTGTTGTCACTTATAAGTGAAAACGATGCATTTATGATAACCCTTTAATTAATCCTAAACTAAATGAAGCATTGGGATAAACTATTAAAATGGGTTGGGAACGCCACTATTGTTGACATCGTGTGCCACACTGACACTGACGGCTTAACAGCAGCTGCCCAGCTAGCATTATGGCTTCAAAAGAAAAAAGTTGGCTACAACCTAATACTAGGGTCGCCTGAACGCTTAAGGCACGCTAACTTCTGGCTGAGAATAAAGAACGACCTGGTATTCTTTGTTGACATACCAGCTGACCACTCAGAAGAGGAGTTAAGAAAGCTTAACAACCGGGCTAACATTGTAATCATAGACCATCATAAAATAGAGAAAGACATGAACTCAAAATCAATCATCCACTACCACCGAGAGTTCCTAGGAGAAGAAAAATACTACCCCTCATCAAAACAAGTCTATGACTTGTTCAGGGGTGTTGACTGGATGGCTTGCATGGGCTTAATAGGCGACTACGGCGGAGAGCCGTGGAAAAAATTCATCAACAACATCCATAAAAAGTACGGGTTCCCGCAGTGCAAGGACGATAATTGTTTTGACAGCCCGTTCGCAGAGTACGACCAGGTGATTAACAGCGCACGGATGGCAATCGGTGACAAGGGCTGCCGTAAAGCCTTCAACATACTAATCAACTCACGTGACTGGGCTGACTTCAAGAACAAAGCCTCAGCCCTGGAAGGAATAGCCAAGCAAGTGAACGACTACATTGAACACGTCAAGGCTGATTTCAAGCATAACAAGGAAGTGCACGGTGACCTAATGTTCTACGAGTTAAACAACCCAAAGTACCGGATAGGCAGCGCTTTATCAACAATCATCAGCACTGAGTTGCCGCGCAAAACAATCATCCTGTTAATACGTAAAAGCGGCAAGGTTAACATCAACCTGAGGCGGCAGGACGGCGAGCACGATATGAGTAAGCTAGCCAAGGAGTGCGCTGAAAGCGTTGGCGGCTCAGGCGGCGGTCACCAGGAAGCAGCCGGCGCAACTATCAAGGAATCAGGACTAAAGGAATTCAAGGAATGCGTTATTAAGAAACTTAATGAACAGGCAGGAAGTGCCTAAACACGAAGTAAGCACCAATCACCAAACCCCATAACAGGATTGGCTTCCATAACCGCTTATACAATAAGTCATCTCCACCCATCTTAACAAACAAAACCTTATTTAAAACACTCACCAACGAGGTTAAAGTAACTAGTATAACCGTCAACCCAGGACTCAACTCACCAGCAACGTAAAGAGACGAGACGCTGATAATCATTGCCAAAGAACTAATCATCGCGCCAACAGCCACTGTGGGGTAGATAAGCGACGGGTTAATGAACTCCCGCAGCAGGTAAACACCCTGCAGGAACAAGAATATCAGGACAGCCATCTTCAAAGCACTCAAGAGGGTGAATGGGTTCTTAATATCAACCCTGCCATCCCTGACAGCAACCCTGTCCCTGAAAAATAATAACAGGATGAACAAGCTGCTGAGCAGTAAAGGAGTTAATAACTCAATAAAGATTGATAAACTAGCAGTGATTGCCAAGCTGACAATTAAAGACGATGCCAGCGAGGCAGTGATGCTTAACAAGATGCCGTTAAAAGCCTGTCGCCTCAGGACAGGCTTCTCCTTAACCTTCTCAATCAAGCCCAGGATAGTGACAGCCGAGTTAAGGAACCCGCCAATAAAACCACTAATAACCAAGCCCTCCTTAACAACCTTTAACAAGATGTAAGACAAGAATGAGAAAGCACTCAGCAGCACCACTATCAGCCAGAACTGGAACGGGTTAAAAATACCAAAAGGGTCAACCGGCTTATTAGGCAATAAAGGAAGAATTACTAAAGCAATGATTGCAAATAGTATCGTAGCCCTCAACTCCTTGCGGCTAATCACCTTTGCCAGACGGTGAAGCTCTGTCCGAGCTGACAATACAGTCGCGGTCATAACCGATATTATCACCGCTATCAGGAACTCATCAAAACCAACTAATAAGCCCGTGAGGTAGATAATCAACGCTGACGTGTAAGTGGTCAAGCCCTTCTCCCCATGCTCCTTAAAACGAGCATAGTAACTAAGAGCTGAGAAAGCAATAATACCTGCCAAGCCAATCAAGATGATGAATGAAGTGTTTACTAACTCGCTTAACAACACTGACAAAGTGCCGAACACACAGATGAAAACCATAGTCCTAACCCCAATTGGGATGTTAAGCTTCAACTTGCGGTTAAACTCGCGCTCAATACCAACCAAGCCGCCCAGCAGGGCTGAGAATAACAACTTGCCAAAAAACACTAACGGCTCAACCATTTAATAATTAAAAAATAATGCTTCACTAATATACTTAACCTCGACAAGTTTAAAAAGCGGTTACGTAATAATAATATTTAATGAATTACGACCTGGAATTAGAACGAGTCAAAGAAGAAGCAGGCAAGGCTGACACAGTGCTAATACAATTACCAGCCGGGCTCAGAACCCACGCCTTGAAAATCGCCCGCGTTATTAATGAAGCAGGGGCTGAACCAGTAATATGGGCTGGCTCCTGCTACGGCGCCTGCGACCTGCCTGACTACGAGTGTGATTTGTTAATCCACTTCGGTCACGAGGAATTCACTTCTTCTTAGACTTAGGCTTCTTAATGTCAACCCATTTAATCTCAGCAGTCGGGTCCTCCACCCGCTTAGCAATCTTCCTTAAACCCTCAGCCAACATCTTACGGGACTTCTTTAACAACGGACCCTCTTTTATCTTAACGTCAACCTTAACTATGTTCCGATCAACAAAGGTCATAATATCCCTCAATAACTTATCAGTGGCTACTGCTGCTTCCTTAGCGTCCTTGATAATCTTTTTAGTCATAGAAAATATTAATAACCAGTAGCATAATAAACCTTTTCATATGAAAATCCTAGGCATAGACGAGGCAGGCAGGGGGGCACTAGTAGGGCCACTAGTAATCGGCGGGTTCATGATTGATGACTTAGAACTAGGAGAGCTTAAACGGGTTGGTGTCAAGGACTCTAAACTATTAACCCCAGAGAAACGGGCTGAGCTGTATAAATGGTTGAAGAGCAACGGTGATTACAAAACAATAAAAGTTAGTCCAGGAGAGATTGACATGAAGAACAGCGTCGGGGTAAACCTTAACATGCTGGAGATAAATAAGATGACAAGGATAATACAAGAGTTAAAACCTGACACAGTCATCATTGACAGCCCCAGCCACAACGAGTCAAGGGTTAAGAAGTTATTCCAGGCAAGGGTTAACTGCGAGGTGGTCTGCGAGTGCAAAGCTGACTATAAGTACCCAGTGGTCGGCGCTGGCAGCATCCTAGCCAAGCACGAGCGCGACACTGAGATAAAACTATTAGAAAAGGAACTAGGAGTGATTATCGGCGCCGGGTACCCAAGTGATGAGCGGACAATCAAGTTCGCAAAGCAAGCATTAAACAAGAATGCTTGGCAGGAGCACCTCAGGAAGTCATGGAGCACTTACTCACTGCTTAAGAAAGAACAGGAACAACGGACACTGACCGACTACTAAGTCATAAGTATTAAATAATAAACAGTTCATCATAATGCTTAATGATAAAAGCCTTAGAGTTCCTGAAAAACAAGCTGTACTCAAATAATAAAAAAATAGCTGACAACTTCCATGAACTAAACGAGTCTGAGCCGGGCTACGTGTCAGCTATTGACGGCGGCTCGTGCATCATTGCTGACGGCGGGTGCTGGGTCCTGGCTAAGATTAAAACCGCGAGCGTTCACTATGATAAAGGCGAGCGGCTGCCTGGCAAGGAAAAGGATGAAGAAGTATACTACACGGTTATCAAGGATAAAAACGAGTACTCTCACTCAATCAACACCTTAAAACCAGAGTTTAACAACGTTAGGGAATTAACCGAGGCGCCCGCAGTCACCATGAAAACACTTGAGTTAAGGCACGCGTTAAAAGTAATGAAGTCAATGCCCCAGGGCTCATTATTACTTATTGACGGCTTGTTAAAAAGTGATAATGAAGGGCAGGAAGCACTGCTTGAAAGGATTAAAAAAGAGTCTGAAAAAAAGGGCGTCACAGTTATGGGCTTAGCTAAGACTTTCAGGCACGCGGTTAATGGCCGAAGCGTTATTGGCTCGCTTATCAAAGAACGGCCAAGCGGCAAGTGGTATTACGAGCCAGTGGAGGACAGTGACTGCCTGGTAGTGAAGCTTCATGCAAAATCCGGCTACGCCTACGCTGTAAGCTCCTTCAGCCACTCAGAGGCTAAGAAGGCGCTGCCATTACTAGCTTACTACTCAACTGACCCCGCCCTCATAGGCTACCCCTACCCGTTGCTAAAAGTTGACCGGGACGCCCGCGTCAGCAGCCACGAGAAACACCTGGAGAAGAACCGGCTGAGGATAATCTGCAAAAAGAACAAGCTTGACTTCATAGAGTACGATGAGAAATCAACAGACATGCACTCACTAATAGACAAGCAGAAGTATCGATAAAAAGAGGCGCCAACCCCTTCGACAGACAAACAAGAATACAAGTAAATTACATAAACCCTGAACTCTTTCCTCTAATTAATGTTAAAGCTTTTTGAGTACTTTAAACTGGATGACCGGGTTAAAGAGTTATTTGACCGGGTCAGGGCTGAACTAATCAGCAGGGATAAGGACCAGGTATGGGAGCATACACTCAGGGTTATTAAAAACTTATACAAGCTACGTGAGGAAGTGGAGTTCAACTTCAAAGTGGCATTAATAGCCGCCATCTGCCACGACATTGGTTACAACGAGGTGATTGATGGTCACGAGCAGGCAAGCGCCCTATTAATGAAGAAGTTATTAAACCAGAGTTATGACAACAAGATGGTCGGCGAGATAATCCACTGCATTGAGTCACACGAGGCTGACGGTCCAATCAAGCCGCAGACAACCGAGGCAATAGCCCTGCACGACGCTGACATGATGGACTACCTAAGCGAGCGGGGAGTCATCAACGCCTTCCTAGTAGGCAGGAACGTCGGGCTAAACGACTCCGCTACTAGCAAGCGAATAGTCAAGGTGATAGAGGAGGGATTCATGATAAAAGAATTAAAAAACAAGTATGAAAAAGAACTAAGAAAGACCGAGAAGTTCTTCATAGAACTGACAAAAGACTTAATAACCGAACGCAAAGACTTCCTAAAATACGGGATGCATAACATATAACTAGAAGACAATTAATCTAAGCCAAAGGAGCTGACACCCCCCTATTAAATTTAAAGGACAAGTAGCCTAAGCTCTAATAATACTTTTAAAAGAGTCTTTTTTTAAGTTAAGAATAAGATGGTAGTTGGCAGGGTAATCGGCGGGAGCGCAGGGGATAAGATAATAATCAGGGTTAAAAGCAACTCTGACATTGACATAGGCGACATCCTAATAGTAGAGAACAACGGGGTTAAGTATTACATCAAGGTGGTTAACACCCTTATTAACAGCTTGCTGCCAAACCAATTCATAGAGGACATCGCGGGCCAGAAACTAGAACACGACATGGATTTAAAGGTGTTTGATAAGAAAGACCGCTTTTACAGAATCTGCCAAGCCAAGATACTTAAAGTAATGAAAGAGGATGGCTTCTACCCTGCTAGGAGCATCCCCCACTACTTCTCAGAGGTCAGGCGGGCAAACAGCAGTGAATTCAAATTCCTCAACAACCGGGAAGGAGTCAGCATTGGGAGTCTAAGACTGGGCATGCAGGTGTTAAAAAACGTTAACGTTAAACTGCCAGCCAAGGAGTTAATCAGCCACCACGTGCTAGTCAGCGCAGCCACTGGCAAAGGCAAGAGCAACTTTGCCAAAGTATTTGTCAAAGGATTATTATCAATAGATAATGTCAGCTCAGTAGTGATTGACCCCCATAACGAGTACTACGGCGCCAAGAACATCAAAGGCTTAAGGGATTTCCGTAATAAAAGAGTTATCTACCTGACGCCAAAACCAGGCAACTACCCTGGGAGTGAGAAACTAATGATATACGCTGAGGACTTAATGCCGGGCGACTTCAGGGAAGTAATAAGGGCCAGCGGGCCCCAGAGCCAGGCAATGGACCTAGCCTACCGCGTATACAAGAACCAGTGGCTGAAACAATTACTAGTGGAGAAGAACATCAGCGAGGTGGAGCAGGATATGAAGAGCCGGGTCCAGCGGATAACAATCGCGAGCCTGAAAAGAAAGCTTAACCACGTAATGAACTTCAACCCCAAGACCCTTGAGGGCTTAATCTTCTCATTAAAAAAACGCTCAGAGACTAACTTGTTTGATAAGATTAAACGAGGAGTGCATGACGGTAAGATAATAATCATTGACACAAGCCTGGTCAGCAACTTGGTGGAGCGTTTAATTGCTGGCAGCATTGTCAGGCGGTTATTCTACCTTTACAGCCAGACCAAGCAGTTAAACCCAGAGAAGTTCCGGTCACTGCCGGAGTTAATGATACTGTTTGAGGAAGCGCCCCGGGTGTTAGGGAAGAACGTTTTAGAAAAAGGATCTAACATTTTTGCCCGGATAGCGCGCGAGGGCCGGAAGTTCAAGGTGGGCTTATGCGCCATCACCCAGATGCCCTCACTATTACCTCAGGAAATACTCAGCCAGATGAACACTAAAGTGATACTGGGGCTGCCGTCGCCCAGCGACCGAGTAGCTATTATTAACTCAAGCGCCCAGGACATTAATGACGAGTCAATCGAGATACAGATGATGGACCAGGGTGAGGCGTTAATCACGAGCCCGTTCATTAACTTCCCATTACCAGTTAAGATACACTTCTTTGACGAGTTAATTAAAAACAATAAAAGCAGTGATTTAAACATCGGCATATCATGATGAATTTTGTTCACGTCAGCGACACACACCTAGGAGCGAGCAATTTTAAGCTAAAAAAGAGAGAGGATGACTTCCTTGACAGCTTCAAACAAGTAGTGGATTATTGCATTAAAGAGAAGCCTGACTTCATCATCCACTCAGGCGACTTGTTTGACAAGGGCAAGCCAGGGAACAAGGTGTTATTATTCACTGTTAAACAATTAATAAAACTAAAAGAGAAAGGAATCCCGTTATTAATAACGCCTGGGAGTCATGATGTGAGCGTTGACGGCACCTTACTAACCATCCTGGAGAAAGTGGGGTTACTAACCAACGTATCAAAACCTGAGAATTATGTTAAAGGAAAAAACCACGTCTTAATGAAAGGAGAGGAGGCTGGCGGAGCGGTTATCTACGGGCTGCCCGGCAGGCGGGCTAATATTAAAGAGGTTTATGAATCAATAAAACCAGAGCCCAATGATAAGTTCAAGATATTCATGTTCCATCACATAACAACTAATATCAAGGACACTGAATTCTTTGCTGACATCCCCTTAAGCTCGCTGCCTAAAGGCATGGATTACTACGCCGGCGGTCACTGGCACGAGCATGAATCATTCAGTTACCAAGGCAAGCCAGTGGTATACCCTGGCAGCACTGAGTATGGTGACACCAGGTCAATGGAGCGCCATAAGCCGCGAGGATTCATTCATTACAAGAACGGGGAGCCAGAGTTCATTGAATTAAACACTAGGGGCGTGGTTGTTAAAAGAGTGGATTGCAACAACCTAACACCAGAGGAGGCGACTAGTAAGTGTTTAGACTCGCTGAGTAAAGAGGGCGGTGACTCGCTGATAGTTCTGAAACTTAAAGGCGTCCTGAGCAGCGGGAGGCGGAACATGATTGACACCTCACTTATCAAGAAGCAAGCGGTTAGTAATGATTACTTATACTGTAATGTCAGGCTGAGCGGTTTAAAAAACCCTAGTGAAAAAAAGATTAATACCAACTCAAAAGGCGTTAACGAGATAGAACAAGAGCACTTAAGGGCTAAGGGTTACAGTGAGCCAGAGGTTAAGCTGGCAAGGCAGTTAATAAACTTATTAGGCAATGACTACACACCCAGCGAGCTGCCAAAAGCGCTTGAAAAAGCAGGTGAGTTAATTGATAATTAAGAGCGTTGAGTTAAAGAATATTCGTTCCCACACCAAGACTAAAATAGAACTGGATAAGGGCGTAACTGTTTTCTCAGGCCGAACCGGCAGCGGCAAGTCAACAATCTTCATGAGCATTAATTACGCCTTGTTCGGAGCCGACCACCGGTTAAGGAATAACTTATTACTGAGACGCGGGGCTAAGAAGGGTTATGTAAGACTAACCTTCACTAGCAACGGCAAAGAGTACGAGGTTTTAAGGGGTTTGAAGCGTTCAGGCAGCAGCATCGTCACTGACCCTGATAAAATGCGAATCAGAGAGGACGGCGAGTTAATGCCAATCATTGCCCGGACAAACGAGTTGAATAATAAGATACTAGAGGTGATTGGTTACCCGTCAGATGTTAAGCCTAAGGAATTATTTGAGATAACTTCTTACACGCGCCAGGACGAGATAAGGAAGCTGATAGAGTTAACCAATAGTGAGCGGGAGAAGTACATTGACCGGGTGCTGCAGTTAAGCAAGTACGAGTTAACATACCAGCACTTAAAGCCGTTGCTTAACAACTTAAGAAACGAGTTATCACTAGCAGAGGGCCGGACTGAGAAGCTGGGCGAGGTTAAGAAAACCGTTGCTGATAAAAGGAAAGAACTAAAAAAGCTCAAGAAAGAGCATGAAAAGATTAAAAAGAGATTAATCAAGAGTGATGAAGCGCTAGTTAAGTTAGAACAAAAGCATGAATCAATAAGGGATAACGTCAGCGATTTAGAATTGAAGAAACAAGGTTATGATAATAAGAAGGGCTTGTTAAAAGGCTTTACTAACGAGTTAAAAGATTTAAAGAGTGATTTAAAAGAATTAAAGGAGCCGGGCAAGTGCCGGTTAGAAGAACTAACCAATAAGCGGGTTGAACTAAAAGAGCAACTGGCAGTAATCAAGCAGCAACTAACCAGCCTGAGAAAAGAGTTAGCGGAGTTCAGCGAGCTGAAAGGCAAGTGCCCGTTATGCCATCAGGAAGTAACTGCGGGGCACGCGGTTAAGTTCAAAAAAGAGTGGAGTAAGCGGATAAAGAATCTAGAAAAGAACAAAGAGTCAATTAAGAAGTCGCTGGAAGAGTTAAGCAAGACTATAACAGCGGAGGAGGAGAAAAGAGAGTTAAAACAATTAATAAACACTAAGAAGGAGAGAGTCAAGGAGCTTGAAGAAAAGATTAAATACCTTCAGGAAAAAGTTAAAGAGTTAGAGCCGGCAGTCAAGGACTTAGAGGGGTTAAAGAAAGAGTATAACAAGGTTAATGAGGAATTCATCAAGGCTTCGAAGAATAACAGCGCCCTGGCTGAGAAGCAAAATAACCTTAATAACAGTGTTAAAAGAGTCAGTGACGAGTTAAAAAGCATTAAGGATGAATTAAAAAACTTAGAGGCTAACAAGAAGCGCTTATCAAAGCTTAAGAACAAGTTTAAACTATTAGATAAACTCAGGGATGATATCAGGGGCATCAGGGGCGTGGTCAGGACTAGGTTCCTGGAAGACTTCAGGCACGAGTTCCAGAGAAAATACGAGGAGATAAGGAAGGATGACTACTACTCTGTTGAGATTAATAATAATTATGAACCGCTAGCTTTTGCCGGCAACGAGGAGACCAGTATTGACTCATTAAGCGGCGGGGAGAAAACAAGCGTTGCCCTAGCCTACCGATTAGCTCTGAGCGAGATAGCAGCCAGGGTTAGCAGTATTGGTCATAACGAGGTATTACTGCTTGACGAGCCGACAACTGGTTTTGACCAGCAGGATATTAACGCGTTGCCAGAGGCTCTGCGCTCAATTAAACGAGTGCCTCAGATAATAATTGTCAGCCACGAGGACGAGATTAAGGAAGCAGCTGATAATAATCACTCGTTAATAAAAGAGCAGGGAGTAACCATTCTTAAATAGTTTCAAACAAGTCTGACACGTTGCCCTCAATCGAGATGTTAATATCAGTCCGGTCAGGCGTGGGTATTTCAACGCCCTCGCCACCAGTTTCCTGCCTGACCCTGGTGAAACACCGATTACTAACGCATAAGCACTCAATCAAGTCACCGGCTTGCTGACGGGCGCTTAAGTCATCAGCCAGGACGCAGTCAAGCGGCTCGTAATTAATGCAATTATACTTTGGGTGAAAGTAGCAATCCTCATCCATCACGCAGACATAGTGCTGCTCAGGAAGGGTTCTAGGGCAGCGGTTGCCGCCAATAATCAGTAATAATAACATCCACGTTATAATAGCCGCCAGTATGAAGGCGCCGATGATTAAGAAACCCCTATTCACTCGGACTTCACCTCTTCAACCTCCTTGCCGCTATCCTGAGGCACTATTCTTAACTCCGGTTTATGAAAGGTCTTTGTTAACTCCTTGCCCTTAAAGTAACGGTCAAGGAAGACCGCAATACTAGCCACCTCACTGTGAGGCTGGAGCGTGACGCTCACATTATAATCAGCTAGTTCATAAACCTCTCTTGGCACTTTCTCGCCGCCAACTATTATTATCAAGTCACCCTTGATTTTCCTAATCTTAGGGATTGACTCCTCAAGCTCCCTGCCATACATGGTTAAATGAACAATCGTGGCTTTCTTACGGGCTGCGAGCCACCTGCGCCAGGAGAACTCGTATGTTATATCAAAAGGCCCGCCCCAGCGCTTGACAACGTCGTTAACTGATAAGATAATGCTTGAGTCACGCTCACCTGAGAACACGAACGCGTCAGCCCCAAAAGCCCTGGCAGCCAATGCGCAGTGAGTGGTTACCCGGTGGTCCCGGTGGGCGCGGTGGCCCAGTCGCAGGACAGTGATTGTCATTAAGTAAATTAAAACAAACCCAGGTTCTTATACGTTTTCAATAAACAAATTATAAGCCTCTTTAAGTGATTCTAAAAACTATTATTATCCTTTTTAACCGGCAGCTTAACAGCGAACACCTTGATTAGTTTATCCAAGCTTGAGCCGAGGTTAAGGTCATGGTCTTTGAATTCAAGCCCAAACTTGTCAGCAATACTCTTAGCCCGCTGGTAATCAACCAATAAGTCATTAATTCAGTCCCGTAAACACCAGGTTCAACCTTGTAAAAAAGAACGGTAAAACTTCATCAAAAGTATTAATAACAATCATAATAATAAAGATTGTTATGAACATCCCAAGACCAGACGGCTTCAAAGTAGACGAGGTGCCGGGTGATTACAGCAGGGGTGAGTGCTCTCACTTCACCCTATTGAAGAGGGGGTGGAACACGCTTGATGCAGTAAAACTAATTGCAAAGAAATTAAAGGTTAGTGTTAAGCGGTTCAGGGTTGCAGGCTTAAAAGACAAGCACGCAGTCACCACCCAGCGCGTGAGCGCGTGGCGGGTTCCTAAGAAGAGGTTGGAGGGGCTGGACTTAAAGGGTATTAAAATACTTGACATCAAAGAAGGATTAGAAAGGATTAGTATTGGCAGCCACAAGGGCAACAAGTTCAGGATAGTGCTGGAAGGAGTAAAAGAGTTAAGAAAACCAGTTAAAGTGCCTAACTATTTTGGAAAACAAAGATTCGGGGGCAACGCCTTACTAGGAAAGAAGCTTGCAGAGAGCGACTGGGAGGGAGCAGTAAGGTTATTGAACCCAAGGGGCTCTTATGAGAGGAAAGTGTTCAGCTACCTAAGGAAAAGACCGGGCGATTACTTAGGGGCGTTAAAAAGGGTTGATAAAAAAATCAGGCGTTTATGGGTTAATGCTTGGCAGTCAAAGCAGTGGAATCAAAAACTAGATACAAGCAAGAAAACTCAAGAACTACCTTCATATAAAGAAATCACAGGCATGCCTGAGCTGGGCTCGTTCCCAGGGAATGAGCGGGAAACAATCATGAAAGTAAAAGATTATAAAATAAAAAAGCTGAAAAAAGGCGTTGAACTAGATTTCACCCTGCCAAGTGGTTGTTACGCTACCACCTTAATAGACTATATACTTAAAAAACACTAGTTTCTAAAATTAGATTGATGGAAGTCCAGTTCTTAACAATTGTGAGCCTGGTAATCTCTTATTTAACAATCTACGCCATCAACTACTTCATCTACATCTATTTCTTCAGGAAGGATGAACGGGAGAGCACGCTGTTTCACCCTGACATATCAATAATCATCCCAGCCTACAATGAGGGAAAAAACCTAGAAAGGGCAATAGATTCACTAATAAACCAGGACTACAAAGGAGGCATTGAGATAATACTAATGGATGACGGCAGCACTGATAACACTCCAATAATAGCTAAGAGTTACCCAATGGTCAAGTACTTCAAAGCCAGCAAAGCAGGCGAGCCGCAGGGCAAGACCAAAGCGGTTAACAAGGGCTTAAAAAAAGCCAGCCACCCCATCGTGGGGGTGCTGGACGCTGACTCATACCTTGACACCAAGGCGGTCAGGAACCTCGTAGGTGAGTTCGAAAACCCCAGGGTTGGGGCGGCAGTCCCAATACAACGGGTGCATAAGCCCCGAAGCTTCATTGAATTAATGCAGATGATAGAGTACACACTATCAATGTGCATCAGGAAGCTGACCAGCAACGCTGACAGCTTATTCATCACCCACGGTGTTGGAACACTATTCAGGAAGAGCGCCTTGGAAAAAGTTGGTTACTTCAAAGAGGACACCCTTACAGAGGACTTGAATATTGGGTTAAAACTAGTTAAAGAAGGGTACTTAATAAAATCAAACTTCAAGAGCATTGGTTACACAATTGTCCCCAGGACCACCAAGCACGTTATTAAACAGCGGTTAAGGTGGAACGGCGGCTTGTACGAAAATACTTACTGGTTCAAAAAGATGCTGTTCAACAAGAATTATGGGAATATAGGATTATTCGTTATGCCGGTGAACCTTGCCTGGACCCTGATAACCGCTTACATCAGCCTTAACTGGGCTAAGGAGTTCATTGAAGGATTATACTATGACTTAAGGAACCTAGTGATAACTGGTTTTGACTGGAGCTACTTAATAACCAACAAGCTTAAAGACTTATCAGTGATTAACATTAACGAGTTAACAATCCTAGGAGGAGTGTCACTAGTAATGTTCCTGTCATTCTACCTAGTTTTAAGCAAGAAGTTAAAACTAAGCTTTAAGGAGTCATTAATCAGCTACTTATTACTGCCGTTCTATTTCACAATCTTTTTATTTATCAACGCGGTAGCAGTTGTACTAACACCATTTTACCTATTAAAAAAAGGAGGGAAGCCATGGCTAACAGACAAGACCACTTGATAGTATTCATCATTACAACCCTGGTTTTCATTGTAGGCATATTCTCAGGCATCACTATCTCAAAAAACAAGATGACCACTATTGACAGCAAGATAACAGATTTTGAAGAGAACATGAACTCCATAGAGCTGGGAGTGTTAATCAGCGACGCGTTAAAGAACGAGACCCTGTCATGCAAGTACTTGCAGGGCAAATTGAACGAGACCCAGTCACTGCTAAGCGAGCTGGGAGAACAAGTAGTCCAGTACGAGTCGCAGTCAAAGATAGGTGACGAGGCTTACAAGGAGGTTAAGAAGCGTTACAACGCTGTCAGAACCCAGTACTGGTTAATGCTTGAGAAACTGAAGAACCAGTGCAGTAATAATTACACCACAATCTTATACTTCTACCGGACCGAGACTCCCTGCCCAGCGTGCAGGGACCAGGGAGTAATACTAACCCACCTGACAACCAATAACCCTGACATCTACGTTGTATCAGTTGACGCTGACGAGGACTTATTACTAATCCAGATGATAAAAGAAGCCTATAATGTTAACTCAACGCCGACAATAGTGATTGACGCGTCAACCATAAGGACAGGGCTGGTAAGCAGGGAAGAATTACTAAGCCTTATCTAAGCCCTGGGCTCAATCAAGCCAACAGTGTAGGAGGTGCCATTAACAACGCACTCGCAAGCACATAAAGGCATTGTCTGCTCATCAACTGCTTGATTACCAGTCTTGAAACCCTCATAATAACAATAACACTCATCAATCCCTTCCTCATCACTCAAAGCCAGGCTGAGGTTAGCGCAGACGTTGTTCCGCTCAGCAATATAGCCCTCCAAGCGGGCGTTCTGCACAAGCTTAAAAGTGCCAATACTAACCGCTAACAAGAAACCAACAACTAATATGATGTTCAAAGTATTCTTCTTCAACTTCATGATTGAGTTTTAGAAGCAAGTCTTTTAAAAAACTTTGCACAGCTAGTATCAAATAAAAAATAAAAGAAAAATGAAAAATGTTTTTGAGTGAGTTTTTAGACTACTGTCACGTCGCTGTAACTTGTTACGCCTGTGTTCAAAATCGCTTTTGAACCAGTTAGGCCCATATCAGTGCCTAATACTTGGCTAGCTACAACTTGTGCAGCTAATCTAG
>WJKC01000002.1 GCA_014729335.1 archaeon
GTTATTAACCAGCCATCCTTAACTGAGACTTTCCTCTCACCCCAGAAGTAATAACAAGTAGCAACTGCGCTGGTAACAGCAGCTGACAATGACATAATAGTCTGAAATAACATTGGGTCATTAGTCATTAAGCCGGTTGGGAACAAACCCATAGCTATCAAGTAAGGCACAGCCCATACCAACGAGCCGAATAAGATAATCCTCAAGTGCTTATTCATTAACTAAAATAGAAGGAATTTACGTTTTTTAAAATTGTGGGTTAAGCCTTTCTTTAACAGTAGTCAGGACCACGCTGGTATTAGTCCGCTCAGTGCCAGTCATCTTCTGCAAAAAGTCCCTGATAAACTCCTGCAAAGCTTTAGTATTCTTGAACTTAGCTACAACTATCAAGTCATACTCGCCAGTGACCACGAATACCTGGCAGACATTAGAGTGAGCTACCAACCGCTCCTCAACCTCTCGCAGGTAGCCTTGCTTTAACATTAACCCAATAACAACTGTCAAGTCATAACCAATCTTTGATGAATGCATCTTCACTGAGAACTTCTTAATAACACCATTCTTCTTCAAACGCTTAATAGTGTTATGAACAGTGGTTATTGACACACCAACCTTTTTAGCAATTTGCTTATAACTAGCCCTTGAATTAGCTCTTAGTAATGAAACTATCTTCTTATCCTGTTCACTCAGTTGAAAATTTTTCACAAATAACCAGTAAAAAGATTCTTTATTTAAATCTTTTTAATTTCTTCTCAAGCAATATTTATTAAAAGCCTTTTCCTTGTTAAAGATTATAATGAGGATTGACTTTTTGAAAAACGTGATGGAGTCAGGCTTCACTGAGTGCGCCCAGTGCGGTAAAGTGATACCTCAAGCCCAGAACAAACAAGGCGTTTGCCCTGAATGCCTTAATAAATAGCCTGACACTAAAAAAAAACAGGGTCATAATACTAGACTTAGTAGTCAAGAAAAACCTTTAAATATAATTCACTACTATCAATTTTATTACGCGGTCGTAGTCCAATCTTTTCTTATAAAGAAAAGCTTGACCAAAAAGAATTAAAGAATTGTTGGGCTTCAAAAACAATAACGCGGTCGTAGTCTAGTGGTTAGGACTTCACCCTGCCACGGTGAGGACCCGGGTTCAAATCCCGGCGACCGCAGACCCTTTTTCTTTCAAAAAAAGAAATCCCCCCCCGCTGAGTAAACCTTAAATAAAACAATCACTAAATACTCTAGTGATGACGTCCATTAAATGGGGTCCTAAGCCGTTTATCTATACGCCGCCGCCAGTAATCTACGGCTGCTTTGAATTAACGGCTGGAGGAGACTTAAGTAACTGCCTGAAAGAATTATTCTTTGAGATTACCAGCAGTTTATACCAAGCATATGATATTAAAAGTTACTTAAAGGTAATAACAGAGGATTGCTTAATTAATGTTAATAACTACACTGAGGCTAAGAAGTCAACCCTTGATAAAGAGTCAATATGATTATACAACCAAGTACAAGAAAAAACTAAACAAGATAATAACCAGGCTAAGATTAATTAACAAGCCTCAAGGATTAGTAATTGACAAGAACAAGATACATTTTGCTCAGATAATCGGCGACTTATTCAACCCCGAGTTAACAAAGAACTTATTAGTATCACTGAGCAATATAATACTGGAGCTCTCACCAGAGCCGTCAGAAGGGGCTCAGGCAGTAATAAAAAATAATTACTTGAGGATTAACACCAAGTTATTAAAACCTGATTACATTGGATGAGAA
This sequence comes from archaeon, assembly GCA_014729335.1. GTDB lineage: Archaea > Nanobdellota > Nanobdellia > WJKC01 > WJKC01 > WJKC01. Next base: position 1,774 of record WJKC01000002.1, read on the forward strand.
ACCCTTTTAAAATAATCACTTATTAAATCTAATACTAAACAAGGGCCGATGGTCTAGCTGGTTATGACGTCCGCTTGACGTGCGGGAGGTCGGGAGTTCAAATCTCCCTCGGCCCAATTAATGGGCAATATCATAATCCTCTATTCCTAACTCAGCCGGTTCCAAGTTAAAATCAAGGTACTTTGCAAAAGAGCCGTAACCCTTAACCTCACGCTCAACTGGCTCTGCATTAAAAACCCTGCCTGAATAATCTGTCGGGCCAGCGTTCTTAGGCGCCAGCACTTCAATCTCAGCAGTAATCTCAGCAGGAGTGAAAGCCTTGCCAGCGCGGGCGTCCTTAATCTCCTCCTCTTCAATCTTAGCCCCTAGACCTGCTTCAGAAACCACTTTGGAAATAGTCAAAAAGAAATCACCTCCATAAACCCACTAGTAACTAGTTTAATCTTCATTTTCGAGAACAACTCAAGAAATATTTGAGAACACTCTCATTAAAGTACTACTACCAAGACTTTAACAAGAAACATAAATAATTAGTCAGCAATTGCTTTTTAAAAAGTTTATCATGCAGAGCAGTAATTTTAATATTAAACCCCTGCGAAGAGGTTAACCGTGGATTACTTCTCTATTGCCAAGAAGCTGAGAATGGATAAGGACTTGAACCCCAGCCAGGAGTTAGTTAACAGCTCAGCATTCCTAGGCATCAACCCAGAGGAAGTGTTAATCAAGGCTAGGCTGGGGTTGTTCTTCACCCTTATTGGCTCAGCAGTAGTGCTGGCATTAATCCTAAAAAACCTTTTATCAGTTATTATCAGCCTAGGATTATCATTAATGGTTTACTACTACCTAACAGAGCTGCCTAAGATTAAGGCTCGCGAGGAGCGGTTAAAGAGCTTGGGCCACGCGCCTGAGATAATAACTGTTCTGGGAACAAGTCTTGAATTAAACCCTAACCTGGAGCGCGGGGTGAGGCTTGTTGGAGAGAACTGCGGAGGCAGGATAAGCAGTGATTTATCAAAAGCTTACAAGGACTCGTTACTCAAGGGCGTGCCATTAAAAGAATCATTTAATAATGTTATCAGCGAGTGGGGCGAGCACAGCCAGGGGTTCAAGCAGGGAATGAACCTAATAAACACCAGCCTGCTTGAAAGAATTTCAAGAGAGGAGACAATCAAGAGTGCTTTGAACTCATTCTTCAACAACTTGATTAATGACTTCAGACAGTACCTAGCCCGGACCAAGACTCATACATTATTATTATTCTCATTCGGCACCATCATCCCATTAATCATTATCTCAATGCTGCCGGTGATTAACCTGTTAAACATTAACATCAACCCGTTAGTCATCACCGGCTTACTAGGCGCCAACCTGTTAGGAATACACTATTACTCAAGCGTCATACTAAAAAAACGACCCCCCACTTTTAGCCAGATAAGTCTTAAAACAAAGAGTGATTCAGGCAACCTGCTGTTATATTCCTTAATATTATTCCTTGTTATCAGCTCGCCGTCACTAATATACTTCTATGCCAGGCTGGTTAATGGCGTGTTCCTCATCCCGAAAAAATGGTCAACCATCCCCTTAATAATTGGCTTAACAGCGTCGCTGAGCACCTACTTTTATCTTAAGTCAAGACCCTATGTCAAGGCCAGGGTCAAGGCAGTCAAGGCTGAGAAGGAATTGTTAAACATAACCTACGCTCTTGGCAGCAAGCTGCAGGAGAAAAGAAGCCTTGAGAACGCTTTAAAACAAGTGATTAAGGAGCATAAGGACAAGGAATTAACCAGTCACTTAATCGTTGCTTACCATAACATGAAAGAATTCCATAAAGAACCAGAGCAGGCGGTTATGAAAGAATTAGTTAAGACTGGTTCTAACAGGGTCAAGTCAGTGTTCAAACTAGTGTTCCACGCCCTTAGGCAGGGGGTTGAGCAGAGCGCTAAGAGCGTGCTGAGAATCTACCAGCACTTTAATAAGATGATACAAGTAGAGGATGAGCATAAATCAATGCTTGAGCAAGTAATGTCAATGATGAAGGTGACCGCCATCATATTCGCCCCGTTAATCAGCGGCTTCATCGTGATAATGCAGGGAATAATAGAGTCAAACATACCTGTCAACGAGCTTCAGGGTTACGGGTTGAGCCTTGGCGCTGGCATGGGTGTTGAGTTAATGATGCTGATATTAGGGTTTTACTGCACTGGGCTGGTAGTTGTATTAACCAGGTACCAGTCAAGGCTTGAGAACGGGCCTGACAGGGTGGCCCTGATGAATAACTTGTCAAAGAATGTTCTAGTAGCAGGCATGGTATACGTCTCAGCCCTTATAACCTCTTTTTTCATAATATAGGGAAAACTTTTTATTAATCAAGCACCAACAATCATATTAATGAACCGAAAAGGTGTTGAAGGGCTTCCTTTAAAATACATTATTATTGCCATTGTCGCAGCCCTAGTAGTGGGGGTCCTAATTAATGTCACGAGCACTATTGGGCTGAGTGTTGAAGACGCTACGGGCATGTTCGTCTCAAAACTGGAAAACCTGACTAACAGCAGCCTAGGGTAATCATGGACTCTTCGCTTAAAATAACCGGCATGTTAATAGTACTTACTATAGTGCTAGTCACGAGTTTCAACTTACTGGAATCATTCCAGGCTTACTCATCAGTTAAGTTGCTGGCTAATGACTTAGATAACCTTGGGAGCGTTATGAAGTCATTAAAAGAGGTGAGCGGTGAGGGTAGTTGGCGGCGGTTAAGTCTGAGCGTGCCAAGAGGGTACTCATTATTCTTTAACAACCTGACAAACGAGTTAGAGGTCCATGGGTTAGAAGAATTTAATATTAGTATTAACAGCAACGTCTATTACAATCTTAATCTCAGCAAGGGTTGCCATCAACTGCAGTTATATCATGGTGAACTAGCGTTCAGTGATTTAAAGAATAACACGGTGGTTTTCAAGTGAACCCTTTTGAATTATTCACCATTGCAGTATCAGGGTTGTTAGTTCTTGGCTTAACAGCAACCTTCATTAACAACGTCACCAGCACCAGGGCAAGCACTCTTAACAGGGTTGACTTATTAAACATCATCAACATCTACGAGCGAGGACTGGGTTATGAGTTAATCTTTAACGCAACTTACCATCCAGTGATTAAAGGAGAACTGGTTGTTACTGAAAACTCAGTATCCATTAATAATGAATCAATGCCTTATGAAGGATTGGAGCCGGTTAGTTGTGAGTTCAAATCCTTACTTATCAGCGAGCGTGGTGTCAATTGCTTGAACCAGTGATTAAGGCGCTGCTAGTGTCAATTATCATCTCATTCTTCTTTATTTACTGCTTAAGAATTATTGACCAGTCAGCTGCCAATGCCCTGGCAATGGCTGAGCATTCAGCCGGCATTAACTACCTGAATAACTTATCAGTTAATGACCCTGGTTTTGACGGTTTCAGGATTGTTAATGGTGATGGGAACTTAGTCACCTGCAAGCCATTACTGGTTAACAACCACGCTGGGAGGGTCTGCGTTGCGTCGTAATCAATCATCAATGGTTGAAGTGCTAGTCTTAGCTGTTAGCGTGAGCGCCTGCCTGACACTATTACTGGGTTACAGGGTTGTTAATCATTATCATAACACTGAACCAGATGAAGTGTTATTGAACTACCTTGACTACGAGTTTGATGAGTCAATGTTGTTCCACATAACCAATCAGTGCGCTAACAACTCTTTTTTTGAAAGCAATGAATTCCTCAATACCAGCAGGGAGGTAATTGAGTGCTTGAACAATAATAATTCTTTTATATTATTCATTAATATTAGTAATAACGCCTGGAGGGTTTATAACAAGCAGGAGAGCGTCTGCCTCAGGGAGGCAAGGCTCTCAAAGTACGAGTTCAACACTCCGTGCGGTGAAGGAGTAATAACTTATGGTTCATGGAAAGGGGAGGCGCCACTAACATGCTAGGCAGAGGTAAAATAGAGTTCCTGGAGAACATGATAAAGAGCTTGTCAATAAGCGTGGAGGACCTCACCTCAAAGGTTGAAGTGCTAAGAGAAGAAATAGAGAAACTAAAGAAGCGAAAGGTTTAAAAGAAAAATACTTGAAAAGGATATTAATGAATGAAGCACTTTATCAGACATTTAATTTCTACGCTAGTAATGCAACCACGCTAGTTAAGAAGTTGTACGAAATTAAGAAAGAAAACATATCATCACTAACCAATTATAATATTAGGCTGCCGCTTGACAGTTTGTTAAAGAACGCTGAGATTAAGATTACAAACGAAATGAAGGGATTGTTTAAAGAATTCAAAGAAGAAATCGAGTTCCTAGGATATGATTATAACTCGATTAAAAAGGACTTGGATAAAATAATCAATGACTTGATAACTTACTCTAATAACATCTCATCAGGCACGCTTTTCTGCTCTAACGATTTAATAAAAATGAGGTTATTTGAAAAAACAAGGGAGGGGCTTGATTTTGAAGGAGTTGATGAACTATTAATCCTTAAAACAATAAACAAGTTTGCTCCAAAACTCATAGACTTATACAGGGAGAAAACCAATGGCAAAGTCAAAAACCCTTTGAAGGAGTTTATTTATGAAGAATTCCTGAACAATCATGAAAAAGATGAATGCGTCTTGCTAAAAGTAACTGCTTCAGAGGAACTGCCAATCTTTAATAAAGAGGAAGAAAACCCTTTATTCAATAACATTGAAGAATATGTTGAAAAAGAGTATCTTGAAACACTAATCTCATTATCCTCGCTAAAAGTGGATAAGAATTATTTCACCCAGGGAGCAATAGTTGCCAAGCTCTTAATGCGTTATGGATTCATAATTGATAAAACAAACCTTGAGCCGTCAGAGATAAAGATAACCAAGAACCAGTTTAACATTATCTCAGAAAAAGCCCTGGAAGACTTCCTGTCAGATAATATTAAAGAAATATTTAAAAAGTACTCTCATGAAAAACCGCTTGATAAACTAAGAATATTCAACCCTCAAACAAACCTAATTACTGAGGGCTCGCTTTTTGAGATTTATAAGAACGAGATTGAGTACATAAATATGAGGTTTAATGACTTTAAAGAGATAAACTACCTGAACCTTAACGAGTACCTTAAAAGCATTGTCTCGACCTTTTTTAATTATCATCAAATGATTTTCAACCAGAAACTGGAAAAAGTAGTTGATAAAAATGAACTGAAGAGGTACGCTGATTTTGCCAACAACTTATGGAACGTGATGGACCAGTTAACAACCAATAACAACTGGGAGCATGAATTAATTAATCATTTAGAAAGAGTGTTAAAACCAGCAGGAAAAAACGATGATAACATGATGTTTAATAATATCAAAGACGTTTTTAGAATACAGCGGGCAATATTATCACTAACCAACTCTGCGTTTAAAACCTTTTTAGAAACTGAAACAGGCACTAATCACGAAAGGTTAAAAGAGCTGATAGAGATGGTAAGAGAGAAACAATTAATAGACCTCTCATGCATTTATAAATATAATAAGGCTATAAGCACTCTTAGAACCTCAAGAGGGAAAGAGGATTTAAATAACGCTTTATCAACCTTAAGCAAGTCCTTGCTGAAAAGCGCTTATAAAAACTATTCAGAGGATGAAAAATGAATCTATGTATTAATTATAACTATCTATCAAATACAAAACTAGCACTTAACAGTTATGAGCTATACCAGGAAGGCAGAAGCAACATACTGGGCCAGATTGGTCTGCCATTAAATGATTACACTAATAATAAAGGGGTTAAGATTTTTGAACCATTTCTTAAAGCACTAACTGACAGGTTAACATCTCTGCAAAGCCTTTATCACAACTCAGGATTATTAATCAAAGGCATTGACTATTCAGCAATAACCCATCCATTAAGAGACAGGAAAAGACCTCCTAACATCCCTCAAATAAAAACATTTGCCTATCGAGCAAATGAGTTAGTAAACAAAGAGCAGTCACTAATACAGTCATTCTTTATCAAGAGCGATGAAACAAAACTATCAAGTCTTGAAGAAATATTAACCGATATTAACAGAGAAGTAGTTAATAAAGTCATCAAGAAAGTGCCAAAGTTCAGCATTGCTGAGATAAGCGACATGTTTGATTATCAAAGAATACTGCTAAAAGATTATTGCAGCTACTTCTCTTCAAAAATCTTCCACCAGTTCTATAATGAAAAACAAACAAGGACGGTTGAAGATAAAAAGAGATGGGCGCCTGTAACTGCTGGTTCAATGCACCTTAACTTCAAGAAGTCAATGTTTTGTTTAAAAACAGGCAGCAGGGATTATTACTTGCCAAACAAGCATGTATTTGATGTTCAGGAACTAAGGCGTAAAGGGTTGATTAACTCAAGAATAATGTGGGATGGGACTCTTAATGAATGCCCAATCTGCAATGGAGAAATAATCGGGTTATCACCTTACTCAGAAGCCAAGCACTTATACTTATTCTCAGAGGATGATAACATAACTAGCAAAAGCGTTTTTGAAGACAGCGCCTTAATCAGGGGTTTATTA
>WJKC01000025.1 GCA_014729335.1 archaeon
GTGGAGGTTGAGAGTTCTTACACTGATATTAACGGCTTGTCAAAAGGGAGGAACATATACTGTTATGACCATGATACAGACTATCCATCAGAGTCATTTGACATCTTTACAGATAATATAACCCATGGTTATTTTAGTTTTAACATGATATACCCAGGGACTTCCAGCAGGCGTTTTGACATACATATTAAAGAGGTTAAGGATTCCGGGACCATTCAGGCGCAGCACTTCAGGAAGTACTTAAACGGTTTTGATACTGGTTTTAGCGGCTTGCCAGCCCCGTCAAACTTTAATGATGAATGGATTCAGATAAGGATTTATTTTGAGTGCAGGGATGGTTATTCAAGTAATGATGGTTATTACGGCTTGAACTCAGATCAGTCAAAGGCTCGCTTGTACCATTATGACACTGATACTTGGTATGAGGGCAATATTGTTAGCTTTCAGAACGCGGTTGATTACATCAATGACATTCACTTTGGGCACCAGTCAGGGAGTTATTATCATGACGTGAGGCTTAATGATATGAGGTTGTACAGTGGTAACATGAGTATTGAGAACGTATTCACCACCCAGTCCTCTGGGACTGCAGAGTTATATTTTAAAACCAGTTCTGTTAGCAGTGATAATTATAACTCTATTAAACTACGTGATGGGGGTAACACTTTGGCGCATTTAAGAGTAAACAATGGTAATTGGGAGTACTATGATGGAACTGCTCATACTCTGCGTTCAGCTTCAGCAGACACTTGGTACCACGCCCGTATTGATTTTAATTCCGCGGGTTGGGATATATTCATAGACGGCGTGAATGAGGGGGCATCGCTTCCTTATGAGGATAGCTGGGTTGATGGAGCGGATTCACTTCAAGTAATTGGTGATACAAACCAGGAAGCCTTCATCACTCATGTTGACGCGGTCGGCTACTCCTGGGATGAAGATTATGACATTGGTGATAATACGTTGGCTTCTTGTTGTGGTGATGACTCAACTGAGTACTTCTGGAATGATAGTAATGCTTTTGGCAGCGTGTGTTATAATAGTAATTATTATTTTGAATCATTAGATACTAGTCAGTCTAATTGCGAGGCAGCCGGTTTAGATTGGGTGAGTGATGCTAATTACCCCGGCACTTACTCCTTCACTAATGATTGTGTTGGCTGCGACCCTGAAGGCTGGGTTGATGATTCAGGGACTGGTTGTGATATGGTGGTTATTAGCGGGCTTGATGGTCATGCCAAAGTGCTTAAGGGGTCTGATTCAAGCAGTTCTTGTCAATATGAGGCTAATTACTTCCTTGATACTGCTCAGGAGAGCGGGACGGTTGAGTTATGGATTAGGACAGAGGACGCCACTGACTTTACTTATATAAATTTCTGGGGCTCAAGTGTCAGGTGGGTTTTTTCAATAAGGGATGATAGTTGGTATTATTATGGGCCAGGAGGACCTGGGTGGGTCCCAATCACTGAACTACCTGCTCCCCAGGATAACACGTGGTATCATGTGAGGATTGACTTTGAGCACGGAACTGGTGGTTACATGGGTCTTGGTGAGGACGAGGCGCGATTCACTATTGATGGAGTTCATTCTCATACTCGTTTAATTAATAGTGGTGTTAACGCTGTTGAGAGTTTTGGTTTTGCAAGTCTCAGCAGCAGTGTGGTGAATACTTACTTTGATGCTATAAGCTACTCATGGGACCTTGATTACGAATTGGGTGATAATGCTCTTGCTCCTTGTTGCGGTGACGACCCGACTGAGTACTTTTGGAATGATAGTAATGCTTTTGGCAGCGTGTGTTATAATAGTAGTTATTATTTTGAAGCCCTGGATAGCAGTCAGTCTAATTGCGAGGCAGCCGGTTTAGATTGGGTGAGTGATGCTAATTACCCCGGCACTTACTCCTTCACTAATGATTGTGTTGGCTGCGACCCTGAAGGCTGGATTGTAGTTGAATCAGCTTCTTCAGTAGTGCAGGTGGTATCATCGTTGGATAAACATGGCAAAATAGTTAGTATATATGATGGTGATTCTTCTTCATCTGCTAATATAGAACATGATTTTTCCGCAACTCATACCGAGGGGACGGTTGAGTTATGGGTTAGGTTTGAAGATGTGACTAATGATAGGTTGATTGCAGTTAGGAATAGGGAGTCAGGAAGTCCTTATAATTTTCTTTGGATAAGGGTTAATGATGGTTTATGGGAGTATCATGATGGCAGTACTTGGAACACCATTCCAAACACGGATAACCCGCAAGTGGATACGTGGCATCATATTAGAATTGATTTTAGATGTAATGGAGGCAGTGAATGGCGGGGTTTAAGTAATAATCGCTGGAGAGCGGTTATTGATGGTATTGATTCAGGGGAGTTATCTCCAAGAGCCACGAAAAGTGAAGTGAGAGACATCCTGATTAGAACTGATGGGGCTCTTCAAGGTTATTACTTCTATGTTGACGCTGTAGCTTACTCCTGGGATGAAGATTATGATGTTGGTGATAACGCGGAAGCATCGTGCTGCGGTGATGACCCGACTGAGTACTTTTGGAATGAATCTAACGCGTTCGGCAGCATTTGTTATAATAGTAGTTATTATTTTGAATCATTAGATACTAGTCAGTCTAATTGCGAGGCAGCCGGGCTAGATTGGGTGAGTGATGCTAATTATCCTGCTACTTACTCCTTTTCAGGGGAGGCTGGAGAAACAGGAACTGATATTTCATTTATTAACAGCGAGACTGATGGTAATCATGATTATGGTGTTATAAGTGAATACTTAGGGCATAAGGATGTTTTTAGAGGTAAGAAACCTTTAACAGGTGGTAGTTGGGGTGGCCCAAGGCATGAATTTGAGGGTCAAACTGCGGGTACAATAGAGTTTTATTGTAAAGGCACTTCAGACACTTATGATTATTTTATATACCTTGGTCATACTGTTGATGGGATAGCTGAATTATTTAGAGTTTATGAAACAAAATTCACGAGCCACTATAGTGGGAATACTTATGAGGGTTACGATGGTTGGATGCATATTAGAATCGATTTTGACTGCGATACTGATACTTATGATTTATACATTAATGGTGATTTAAAAGAAAGCGGCACTTCTTTTAACATTCCATTAACTACTATTGATAGAATAGGCTTTGCTCAGGATGAAGGTGATAAGAATAATTATGCTTACTTTGATGCTTTTGGGTTATCATGGGACTCTGATTATGATGTTGGTGATAACGCGGAAGCATCGTGCTGTGGTGATGATTCTCTTGACATTTTTTATAATGGGACTATTGGCAATACTACTTATTTTTGTCAAGATGGTTATTATTATGAAGGATACGCTGATCATAATGAGACGTTATGCAGTGCCTGGGGTTATAACTGGACCACCATGGTTGACTGGTTTAACGTAACTCAGACAGCCGGGCTTGGTATCAGCGCTGATTTTAATGCTACTTATTCTTTCACTGAAGACGCTGTTGGCGCTACAGGTACTGATATAAGTTTTATTGATACGGATAGTTCTAGTAGTGGCTGCACTGCCTCAGTTGTTTCATCAAGGGATTATTATAGTAAAGTCTTGAAACTTGAGGATACTAGCACGACTTGTAATGTTAAAATAATTAATGATTTTCCAAGCGCGCAGTCAGCAGGCACTATAGAGTTCTACGCGTTGACCACTGATGTTTCAAAAACAACTTCTATATATATTAGGAGCGGTTCAATAAATACCGGTCCGTTAATCAGGTTTAACAGCAATAATATTGAGTATTATGACACCACGGGCGGTTACTCTGTTGCTCAGTCAGCCACGTCTAATACTTGGTATTATTTTAAGATAGTGTTTGACGCTTCAACCAATAGTTATGACTTATACGTTGATGACTTATTGGTTGGTGATGACGGAGGCTTTGTTGATTCAATATCTTCACTTGATAATTTTGAGGTTCAAACGTGGTATAACTTGGGCGGGTTCTCAACTTATTTTGATGCTATTGGTTACTCATGGGACGCTGATTATGATAGCGGTGATAATCGATGGCTTGACTTATGCTGCGGCGATGATGGAGCGGATGATAACTTCTTTAATGACACTGCCGCGTGCTCTAATGGTTTATTTTTAGACGAGGATGATGAGAGCCAGGTTTCATGCGAGTCAAGCGGTTATACATGGTTCACCGGCTCAATCACCGGCACTAATGGTCCTTGCTGCGGTGATGACTTAGTTGATGATGACTTTTATAACGGCTCAATCAGTATGACAACTCACTTTTGTCAGGACGGGGTCGTTATTAACCAGGAGATAGACCATAATAGTACTCTCTGTGAATATTATACTTATGACTGGCTTGACAGTGTTAACCCTAATGGTTTCACCCCGCCAGTGAACCTCTCAGCGACTTTTTCATTCACAGATGATACTGACGGCGTGATACCAGCTGACTGGACTAGTTATTCAGGCTTTGGTTACCTGGACCCGGTAGTGGTCACTAGTGTTGATGGTTTAAGCAAGGTATTGGAGTTCCATGACCCAACCAATGTTGACTCAGTTGCGACGTCGCAGACTTTCTCAGGAGTTCAGACTAATGGGACAGCCGAGTTTTACATTAGGACTAATAACACTGGAGGCAACTTTAACTTAGGCTTCTCAGACGCCGGCTTATCAACTTTTTATTTTAACATAGGGATAGATGATGGTCAGTGGATGTATGACTCTGACTCTGACTCAGTTGTTGACACTGCAATCCCTGGTTTAACAACCACTCCTCAAGCCGGGGAGTGGCATCACTTAACTGTTCATTTCAGGGGCTCAGGCCCGGCTTATCAGGGACTTAGTAATAATCAGTTTAAGGTAATTGTTGATGGCAGTGATGTGTCAGACATTGTTAACTTCCCAACAGTTGGCGACCCGGAAGCGATATTCACTGGCACGCTTCAGGATGACGCCCAGTTTAAGACTTACTTGGACGCTGTTGGTTATTCTTGGGAGGATTACTATATAGGTGATAATACTCGTTACTCCTGCTGCGGTGACGATGGAGTGGATGATAACTTCTTTAATAACACTCTTGGCTGTTATCAGGGGTCGCTAACTAAGCAGAAAGATGTTTTGCAAAGCTTCTGTGAGTACTTTGAGAGCGGCTGGCTGACCGGGACTACTTATGGTGACTACCCTCGCTGCTGCGGCGACGACCACATCATTAACGGTTACTGGGATAACTTTTACAACTCAACCCACCTGTGTTATGGAGGGGTAACAACCAACGCTGACTTGAGCAAGGGTTACTGTGAAGTACAAGGTCATGACTGGTTAAGTAATGAAGTCTCTTTTGCAAGTGATTATACTTACAGTGCGGCTAATGGGCCGCGAGGGATTGTTGTTGGTGACTTAGATGGTGACGGAGATTTAGATGTTGTTAATACTAATGTTTTCCCTGGTACAATCAGCGTTTTTCTAGGTAATGGTGACGGTACTTTTGCAGCTGATGTGACTTATGGTGTTGAAGATAATCCTTATGATGCCGCTATTGTTGATTTGAATAATGACGGGGATTTAGATATAGTTGTTAATAATTATGGTGGTTTTTCTAACACTATTAGCGTTTTTCTAGGTAATGGTGACGGCACCTTCCCTGGTGATGTTACTTATGGTATGGGCACTAATCCAAGAGGACTTGCTGTTGGTGATTTTGATAATGATGGTTACTTGGATGTTGTTACCTGTAACCTGGCTGATTTTATTAGTGTAAGGTTAAATAATGGTGATGGTACTTTTGGTACACGTTTGACTTATGGTGTTGGAAATGAGCCTTATGATATCGCTCTTGGTGACTTTAATGATGACGGGTACTTAGACATTGTTGTAAGTAATAAAGGCGATGATTCTAACTATAATGATGATGATGTCAGCGTCTTATTAAATAATGGTGACGGCACTTTTGCTAATGACGTGCTTTATGGTGTTCAGGATAAGCCTCGTGGAGTTACGGTTGCAGATTTTAATGAAGATGGTGATTTAGATATAGCAGCGGTTAATCAGTATCAAAACACTGTTAGTGTCTTATTAGGTAATGGTGACGGTACTTTTGCAGCTGATGTGACTTATGGTATTGGCGGCTCCCCGTTTGATGTTGCAGCTTTTGATTTAAATCTTGATGGACACACGGATATAGTTGCTAGTAATCCTAATCAGGATAGAATTACTATTAGGTTGGGTGATGGTGATGGTACTTTCCCTAATAGTGTTTCTTATAATGTTGGTGACAATCCTTTTGGTGTTGCTGGGGGAGACTTTGACAATGACTCTGACGTAGATATTATCACTGCTAATTATTATGGTGATGATATTAGTGTTTTATTAAGCAATGGTTTTAGCGGGATTAATGCTCCTTGCTGCGGTGACGACAGCACAAGTGATGACTTCTATAATGGTTCATTAGGGGCTTCTCGCGACTTCTGCCTGGACGCTGAGTACTTCCCGCAAGCAATGGATTATAACAGCACCCTGTGCGAGGGCTGGGGTTATAACTGGCTCGGAAACCTTAGTGACGGCTTAGTGGCTTACTGGCGCTTAGATGATAACACAGGAACAACAGCAATTGATGACGGAGGGTTTTATGATGGAACACTAAATGGACCCCCAACCTGGACTGCAGGAAGGCACGATTACGCTTTAGATTTTGACGGAAGCGACTATGTTAATACAAATCTTGACATTGACCAGGATGGCTCTGATGATTATACCTTCTCTGTTTGGGCTTACCCAACAGAGAGTAATGACCAGAAATACCAATTAGTTTCAACAGATAATGGCGATTTTGACTGGGGTATTATGCACAGGGATAATACTTGGAGGGTTTTTAGGGGTTCTGGAGTTTTCCAATCACATTCTGTTGATTTAAATGAGTGGCAGCACTTAGTAGCGGTTTTTGAAGCAGGAGTTGGAGTGAGTTTTTATAAGAACGGGATTGAAGCAACCACGAGTATAGGGCACACATCATCTGATAATTTGTTTAATATTGGAAGAAACCCTAGTGGTGGTGAGAATTTTGTTGGCAAGATTGATGAAGTAAGGGTTTATAACAGGGCTTTAAGCGAGGCAGAAGTAAAAGCATTATATAATTCACAACCTTATGATGCTTGTTGCGGTGATGACCTTGGCGAGGACTGGAGCGGTAATTACTCATGCTGCTGTAATCAAAGAGTGATAGGGTTAGGCGATACCTGTGACACCAACGAGGACTTCGTTTTTGACAGCGTCTGCGACAACCAGGGGTACTGCAACTCAAGCACTAAGCCGGATATCAGCTTATCAGACCAGACGCTGAGCCAGGGTGACAGTGTTGAAATTACATTAACTAGTGAGTGCAGGCCTAACTTGGTAGTGATTAACCCTAACCTTACTGAGACACAGTTAAGCACGACTATCTGCGGGGCTGATTGTTATGAGGCAACTTATACGCCGAGCAGCGCTGGCTATCACCATGTGCAAGCCTTTAATGGTGAATACAATTATGATATGTTAGTGGTGAAGAATGCTAGTCTTTCATGGATTAACTTATGGGAGAGCGCTGACGGAGAGCAGTTCAGGTACAAGAATGATATTAATATAAATCATAGTTTAAATCATTCAAGAATAAACCAGCTAGTCAGTATTAACATGAACTTTAACCAACCAGCTTACTGCGAGGACGTTAACGCTGACGGGGATTATAATGACCCTGAGGATAAAATAGGGGTGAGGCTGGTTAATCGGCTGCCAGGGAATGAGTTCTACGAGGTGCCAATGGCATTAACTAATGCTAATTGCTCGCCTGATAATAACCTGACAAGCGCAAGAATCTGGTTTTCACTAAACCTGCCGCCCCAGGATAACGCTTTTACGGGAACGGGTAATATCTACTCGGTTTACTACGGACCATTTGACTATAATGTTAAGTCATACACTGGCTTGGACTACATGGACGGGTTCAACCGGTATGTTAATAACAGTGTTCATAAAGTAGAGTACAACCTGATATCGAACATTACTCAAACACTGATTAATTACTTAGGAACTGAGAGTGAGCTGCAGGCAGCAGGTGATGTTATAATCAGCCCAATAGAGTATCATAATCCTGATCATGGAGTAACATATACTTTTAAGGATGATGGCGTTGCTATTTATGAGATTAATACTACTCCAGCGTTTATTTATTATGGGATGATGGGAACGCTTGATTCTTTTGAATCAACATATAATCAAACTTATAATCCAAACTCTTATTACTTTACTTTTAAAACTGGCATAGAATTTCTAACTCAGGACGCTGATTGGTTCAAGAATTTTGAATTAAACCTTAACAAGGACAAGTTTGATTACATGGCTAACTCAAGTAATATTTATGGCTTGGATAGTGCAATAGATTTTGATTATGAAACCCCATGGCTAGCCTTTTTCAACACATCAACAGGAGATGGAGTAGGATTGATTAGGATTAACTCTGAGGGTGTAAAAAATAACCCCGTGCTAAAATATGAGCTGAGTGCTAGTGACTCTATAATTGGTCATTACCCTAGTTACTCAACCACTAGTTTAAGTGATGTTTACACTACTGAATATGCCTTAATGGTCTTTAATTACTCAGGCCATGGGTATGAGAAAGTCCCTAAGGTCTGGGAGTGGCTTAACACATCGTTTAATTATTCGATAGTTGAAGCTGAGGTATCATTTGACATCACAACTTACGAGTACGATCGTTATGTTGACCAGAGTGATGAGTTAATAGCAGTTAATGCCACTATCTACGCTAATACCCAGGACGTTGACGCTATCCACGCGGATGTTTATGACTTAACAGGGAACAAGACTTTCTCGCAGAACTATAACTGCACTCTTGTTAATAACTTCCTGTATGACTGCAACTTCACCATTAACCCGTCAGACCTTGAGTGCCAAGAATACAACCTGTCAATCTACGGTGTAGGAGTGACCGGTAACACAACCAGTGTTAGTTTCAAATTCAATATTGATGACATCATAGGCAGTTATGATTTGCCGCAGGATACGTTAATAACCACTGACCAGGAATTAACTGTTTCATATGAATACTGCTCAGAGAATAACAGTCCTGAGAATATTAATTTAACAGTGTTAAATAATGATGCCTTGTTATACAGCGATTACCTGCCAAGCACTGGGGAAGAAGTTATAAGCTACACTAATCCTTCAGCCTCGGGTTTTAATAATTTCACCCTAAACGCTAATGACACCACTTACTGGGATTATAAGGATTTAACAGGGGTGGTTGTCCAATCAGGCTATCGTTTGAATACTGAGCGAAGGATTTACTCTCAAGGGGCAGCTGGCTACCGGAGCAACTTCTTGACAATTAATAATCCTTCCATGTCAGTGATGGACTATGATGTCAGCATTAACTCTGATGAATTAAACGTCCGGTTTTCAGAGAACAGGGATGATTCATTGTCACTGAGTATTCCGCCTTACTCGTCTGCAGTTATTTTCATTGATGTTTTCCCAGTGACTATTGGCACTTACTCTGTGACAGTTGAGGTTGACAGCCAGGTGCCGCTGGACAGCGACTCATTATCCTTTAACGCGGTTATCCAGACTGTTTACTCAACAGGATTCTTTGACTACGTTATGACGCCCGGGCTTGACTGGGCAGCTATCCTGATGTTAGTGTTACTAGCATCGGTTTTTATCTTAAAGCAAAACTTTTAAAGAATTCAGAACTATCCTTTAAATCAGTTGCTGGGGTAGCCAAGTGGTTAAGGCGGTAGCCTGCTAAGCTACTGGGCTTTCGGCCCTCGCGAGTTCGAATCTCGTCCCCAGCGAAAGGGGGCTCTGCCCCCTCTTCAAATTCTTTATAAATTATGTTCTAGTTTAATTAGAATAATGGATATTTACAAGAGGTATAAAGGCGTTATTCCTAAATCAGACTTGGAGGGTTTGAGAAGGGTTAAACCGCCAACAACTATTAGGGCTAACTCTTTAAGGCTGGGTCGTGAGGAACTACTAGAGCGGTTAGAGAGGAAGGGCTTCATGCCTGAGCCGCACCCATCACACCCGCAGGCGGTTATGATACATAAAGAGCCTTTCAGCCCTGGAGCCACGCCAGAGTACTTGGCAGGCTTGTACATGCTGCAGGACGCTGCCAGTATGATAGCGGTCAGTGAGTTAGGGCTTAAGCAGGATGAGTTAGTATTAGATATGACAGCTGCGCCCGGAGCCAAGACCACTCACATCAGCGAGTTGTTGAAAAATACTGGTGCAGTAGTGGCTTTTGACTCGAACAAGCATAGGTTGAGGTCAGTTTTTTATAATTGCGAGCGCATGGGCTGCGAGAACGTTATCAGTCTTAACATGAAGGCTCAGGAGGTAACTGAGATGGGCTTAGGGTTTGATAAGGTGTTGCTTGACGCTCCGTGCAGTGCTGAGGGAACAGTTCATAAGAACCCTGAACTTTTGGGGAGGGAGATTCACTATAAGCGTTTAGTTAGCGAGCAGTTAAGCCTGGTAGAGGCTGGTATTAGTGTTTTAAAAGAGGGCGGGACCCTGGTGTATAGCACCTGCACCCTTAACCCTGATGAGAATGAGGGCGTGGTAGAGCACGCTATTAACCAAGGGCTTAGGTTGGTTAAGCCCTTAACCAAGGCTGGCAGTCCAGGAATAGGCTTAGAGGATACTAGACGTTTCTACCCTTATAAGGACCAGACCCAGGGCTTCTTCATAGCGAGGTTGAAAAAATGACGCGCGGGTTTTTTGAAAGGGCGGAGCCCTTTTATGTGAGGGTGATGAGGTAATGGGTTGGAAGAGAGTTGCTAAGAGTAAGGTGAAGAGGTTATTAAGCAATGACTTGCCGAAAAAGGTTATTGAGGGTTTAGTGAGTGATAAATACTTCCTGATTAATTCTAATAAGCCCGCTGATATTCATTGTGTTTCAAAAAGAGTGCTTGAAGTGTTTAATCAAATCAAGAGCCAGGGGGTCCAGCCTTTATACTTGGGGGAGCGGGTGTGTGACACCCAGGATTTTAAAAAAGCCCGCTTAAGTTTGTCATTTGCAAGAAAGGCTAGTGAGCACGACGTGCCAAGAGCAATTGTTAATAACAAGGCAGAGCAGTTATTCCTTTACACCCGGGACGTCTGGTCCAGCTCAATCATCAGGGCTGAAGGGAATGTTAAGCGAAGACGGCTTGTATTCGTATTTAATCAGGATGGCTTGTTCCTTGGGCTGGCGTTTGCCACTGGGGATAAGATAATGGATAAGGGTCGGACCAAAACTTTAAGAAATGTGATTGACATAGGTTATTACCTGAGAGCTGAGGGTTAAAGCGCCAATGATCTAGTGGCAGGATATCAGCTTCCCAAGCTGAGTGCGCGGGTTCAATTCCCGCTTGGCGCAAGTTTTATAAAAATTAACGTGTATTCTGCTTAATATGGTATTTGACCCTTTTAGATAAGACTGAGCCGGAGTTTGATGACGGCGTATTAGAAGTTACTCTTAAGCGAGCTAAACCCGCGAGTAAAAAGAAGAAGTATAAAGTTAAGATAGAGTAGTGAGCTCGGTCGGATTTGAACCGACGATCTTCGCCGTGTAAGGGCGACGTCATAACCAACTAGACTACGAGCTCTTATGTTTGAATTCAATGATTGGTTGTCTTTTTAATTTTTCCGTCAAGGCTTTTGGATGTGTAATAATAAAAATAATAGAAAAGTGAAGATTTTTAGTTTGGAAGCTGTTTTCTTGTTTTTTTGAAGAACCCTCTTTGCTGGTACCATTCTTTTAGTAGTTCTTGTTTTATTTCTTCTCTTTCAATGCTTCTCATTAGGTCAGAGTAAGACATAATCCCTTTCATACTAACACGTGACGAAAATCGACTTAAATAAGGGTGTGCAGAAGCGTGACCGGTAATCCCTTAAAATGGGCTTGAAGATAAATTAAAAAATGTGGGCTCGAAGGGAATCGCACCCTTGATCTTCACCGTGTGAGGGTGACGTCATACTGCTAGACCACGAGCCCAATAAGAATAACAAAGCGCTGAAGCCTTTTTAAGCATTTCTTGAACACTAATAAAAACATTTATTACTCCAACAATACTCCATTAATTAGTAATGAAGAGCGATTATTTTGTTGAATTCGTGTACCATGATGAAGCCCTTAGACAGCAGAAGAACTATAAATTCTTACTTGAAAAGTACCGGCAGAACAAGGAAGGCATAGAGCAGTTAAAAGAAACAAAGATGAACGAAATAGACTCATTCCTTAACATCCTTGAACAATTAGAAACTGATTTAAAAGAGTTTAAAACACTAATCCCTAAACCACCAGCCAAGAAGAAAACAACAAAAAAGAAAACTAAAAAGAAAAAAACTAAGTCAAAAAAGACCAAATCAAAGAAATCAAAGCCCAAAAAGAAGAAAGCCAAGAAACCCGAGCCAGAACTATCAGACCTTAAGATGGGGCTGGAGAAGATAAGGGACGAACTATCACGCATGTAAATATATTTAAAAAGCGTTGACTAATTCTTTACTATTAATCAGCGGGGGTTCCGGAGCGGTCAAACGGGCCGGACTCAAGAAGATGAATCTTGAGTGCTGAAAGCAATTCGTGCTTAATGATTTGAGAAATCCGGTGGTTTAGTGCCTTCAAGGGTTCAAATCCCTTCCCCCGCAAACCTTTTTCTCGCCTTTGCCTCCAAAAACCTTTACCCAAAAAATTATTAATGGGGGTTTAGAAAGGGGCGATAGCCCCTTCTCCCGCAAACCTTTTTCTCGCCTTTGCCTCCAAAAACCTTTACCAAAAAATTATTAATGGGGGTTTAGAAAGGGGCGATAGCCCCTTCTCCCGCAAA
>WJKC01000026.1 GCA_014729335.1 archaeon
ATCATTAGTAGGTAAGTAATTATTTGTAATTATTTATAGATATTGTTTATTTATACTTGATTATTAAGTAGTTAATCACTAAGAGTATTAAACTAATCACTCCCAGCTCTATCAGCATTGGCTCTGCCAGGCTCATTGGCAGGCCGAGGACTGATACTTGTTTTAATAGGTTAATCTCAGTGTATAACGGCACTATCCTTGCTATCCATTTAATATAGACCGGCATGAACTCTAATGGGAAGAAGGCGCCTGACAGGAATAGGAAGGGCAGCGACAGGGTAAGTGAGAATAGTATTGCAACGTTCTCGTTCTCGCTTATTGACCCGATGAATAACCCGATTGAGGTGTTAAGAGTGGTTATCACTGCAAAAGAAGCCAGTAGCGTTAAGATGTTGAAATTATAAACTGCTCCCTGGAACATCATTAACAGCATTACTAGAAAGAACTGGGCTAAGCTGATTGTTAAATAAAAAATCACCTTAGATGCTAGGTAGGTAGGTAGGAAGGTGCCAGTCGCCTTAATCCTCAGCAAGTAATTAGTCTTCTTATCAAAGATGATGCCAGTGGAGGCAAGTAATAATAGTGTGAATAATGAGACGATGCAGAAGATGGTGGCGAAGTTAAAGGACGAGGTGTTAACCCCTGAGTAGACCTCGCCCTTGCCAAAGATAACCGGTTTAGTCAGGAAACCAACGTTCAGGTCTTCAACAAAAGCTAATTCTTCATCATAACTGGTTAACTCATTGATAGCGTTGTCAAGATAGTCATTCATTAAGTTAAAAGTAATGCCAAGCAACGCCCTGTTATCCTGTATCACCTGGCGGGTGGAGTTAAGAATTAATAAAGCGCTCTGCAGTTTTTCCCGAGCCTCGCCTGACACCCGCTCTAATTCCTGCTCAGTTGAGGTGACAACGCTCCGGGAGTAAGAATTAAAACCTCGCTCTAATGCCAGGCTGCTCATTGACGCGGTGACCGGGTTGCTGTCATCAACGTAGTAAGTAATCATTGCCTGCTCACCCCTGCCCAGGGTGGTGCTGAAGTTGTCAGGGATGACGAACCCGATTAAATACTCGCCTGACCTCACTTTGTTAATTAACTCTGAGATGCAGTTATCACCAGTTACCCTGAAAATCTCAAAGTTACCCTCCACCATGTTGATTATCTCGTCAGCCTGCGGGTCGTTGCTGCACACGCCAGCAGTGATGAATGACTGCGGGTTGGAAATGGCAGCAGTGGCAGCACTGTAAATAATCAATAGTAGTAACGGCAGGGTTAACGCTAGCACCGGGGTCTTGCGTCGCCTAACCAGTAGCTTGAACTCTTTGAAGAGCATGCCAATAATCCTGATACGAGCTAGTAATGAGCCTCCCAGGCCCTTAAGACGAGCTAAACCCTTCATTTAACGCTCACCATGAAAATCTCATTAAGGCTTGGCGCCCGGTACTCAACAACGTCGAACGGGGTGTCAAGCCGCTTAATCATGCTGACCAGGTTATCCATCCGGTTCTTGCCGGGCACGCCGAACGCGCCGCTGTCAGTATTCAAGCCTAACACAAGCAAGTCCCTCTTCTCACAATAATCCTTAATCTTATCCTGGTTATCCTGGCTCAAGTACTTGAACTTAACGTTAACTAATAATTTGAAATTCAAGGAGCGCTTCAAGTCGCTGACAGAGCCCATGGCGAAACGCTCTCCTTTACTAATGATTAACACGTTGCTGCAGTACTTCTGAGCCTCGTTTAATAAGTGGGTGGTGAAGATGATGGTCTTTTTCTGACGCCTCAAGTGAGTGATGAAGTCCCATAATAACAAGCGGGTCATGTAATCCAAGCCGGCGAACGGCTCGTCAAGAATAACAATCTGTGGGTCATTAATGATTGACAGGATAATGTTTAACCGCTTCTTCTGACCCCCGCTTAACTCGCCCGCGGGCTTGTCAAGCGGTTCATTAATCTCCAACCGCTCCATTAGTTTCTCAGCCCGCTTAATTGATTCATCAATGGGCGTGCTGTTAAGATTGCCGAATAACAAGACGTTCTCCTTAATGGTTAAGTCATCAAAAAATGCTTCCTCCTGAGGGCAGTAACCAACCTTTCCCTTCATTTTATCAACACTGCCCTTATAGTGAACAAAGTTCATCAAAGCTTTTAACAGGGTTGACTTACCACTGCCTGATAAGCCGATAACGCCGAATATATCCTTTTTATCAATGGTGAAGTTAATATCCTTCAACACTTCTTTCTTGCCGTAACTAACACTTAATTTCTTGGCTTTAATGCAGTACTTCTTAACCTCTTTCTTAAACAATTTATCAAGTATCATTTATTTCATTCTTAGAGCTTTATTACTATTTTAACTTATTGGATTAACAGTATAATAATCACTAATATGGTTATTATAACAGCTGAGGTGATTAAGGCAATCTTCCAAGGCGCTATTTTTTCAATAATCTTTTTCTTCCTCTTATTCTTAGCCCGCCTCTTCTTCTTAACGTACTCGCTGCCAGTCCATACGTGGATTGTCTCCTCTTCTTCCTTAATTGATTGATTCATCACTTAACCTCTTTCTTAGTTACCGGCTTGGTTGCTGGCGGCGGGGATGGCGGCCTTGGAGCGGCGGTTGGCGGCGGCCTTGGACGCGTTGCAGGCGGTTTACGAGTTGCAGGCGGCCTCGCGGGCGGCCTCGGGACCCTTGGAGCAGGCTTGGTTATCCGCTCGTACCTAGGCTTAACCTCTTTCTCTGCTTCAATCATTGGAATCTTGGCTTTTTCATAGATATAATCAACCGCTTTGATTATCAGGTAGTCAAGCAAGCCGTATAATAAGATGAATCCTATTACTAGTTGGATTCCCTGGACCCAGTTGTTAATCACTAATAAGTCCTGGATGAATAGCATTGCCGCGATGTTAATAGCTGAAACCTCGCCTATCCTCGCGAGGTACTTTGACACGTCCTTATTTAACAATGTGAGTCTCATGACAAATACAGCGTAGATGAATAAGATTACGACTGCTATGGTCTTGAATATGATGAATGGGTCGGTGAAGAAGTTTTGGATAATGTACTCTCCTAGTTGGAACCCAACCCATAATAGTGAGAAGCCGTTCAGGAACCAGTCAGCTTTGCCCTCTGTGTGCCCGGTGATGAATTGAACCGCGAACCAGCCAGTATACACTGGCAGTAACTGCCATAACACCCCGATGTTTAGGAATTGAACTCCGAGTATTTGACCAATCTGCATTAGTATTCCTAGCAAGAATTGCAGTACTAACTCCCACCAAGCCGCCATTAATTACTTCCTATGCAGGTTCTTAATTTAAGGGTTTTCAATTCAGTCTTTTTGAGGCTTTTTATCAGTTAACCCCAGGGCGTTTTTTAACTTAGCTTTGTCAAAACCTATTATTATGGTGCCCTTAGCGTCAATGACTGGCACGCCTATCTGACCGCCAGTCTTAGTAATCATCTCAGTGGCTGCTGCCTTGTCTTCAGCCACGTTCTTATCTACGAAGGCCACTCCTTTTTCTTTAAGGAATTTCTTAACCCTGTTGCACCAGGGACAGGTTGGTGTTGAGTAAACTATCACGTCAGCCATTTTTAGTTAATGTAAGTTATTTGTTTTTAAGAAGGTTATGGTCTCCTCTTACGCCTGAACTTAAAATACAGTATTATAATTAACAATCCTGCCAGGGCTGCCAGCAATAACAACCGCTCGGGTGATAATTTAAAGTCAAACGGCACCTTGTTCAGAAAACTCAGGTCCCTTGACTCTTCAAACCCATTATAAGTGATTGTTAAACCTATAACGCTTGCTTTAGGGATGGTGGTTGTGTAATTAGTCCCGCCTATGTTGAATAACTCATTCTTGGTGATTGTCTTAAAACCCTCCATTATTGAGAAAGTCCTAATGTTAACTGTGGCGTTAACGTCCTTATTGCCAGTGTTATTAACTAATGCTTCTATCATTGTTTCATTACCAGTGCTTCTAGTGTTAACTTCACCTAGTGTTAGGTTGATGACTGGTATTATGATTTCAACTAGTTGTTCATTTCTTGTTTCTTCATCATTAATGGTTGAGATTATTACCAGCGTGGTGTTATAATCCTCTTCAGGCTTTTTTATTCTAATACTTAATGTCTTGTTGCTTCCTCGTTCAAGCCTGAATGACTGTGGGGTGATTGTTATCTCTGACAAGGCGTTTTTGAAGTAAGCGCTGATGCCCAGGTCAGTGTTGCCTTTATTATTCACCAGGGCTGTTATTTCCCCCTCATCGCCTTTAAGGTAGGCTTTTTCCGGAGCAGTTATTTCTAAGTCGTAGTCCTGCAGTACTGTCACGTTAGTAGGTGAGTGTTCAATAGTGCTTAATGACGGGTTAGTTACTCTGAGGCTTAGGGCGTACTCGCCTGACGCCACGCTGCTGAGATTATAATTAATTGTCTGATTAAGCTCCATTACGCTCTCACTATGGTTCAGTATCAGGAATTCATGGTCCTGGTTGTAGAGCTTGATTGTATAGTTAGTTGCCTCCTCCTGGTTAAGGCTTATTACGTAGTTAATTGTTAGGTTCTCGTAACTGCTGGCCTCGGTCTGCTCGCTGTTAATGTTTATGGTCAACGCGCTGGCGCATGACAGGATTATCAACGCTGTTAAGGCTGAGTATAAGCGTTTCATCAGGCTATTCTTAGGTTTTCTTTGTTTAAATTATTATTCATGGTTTCAGCAAGGTTTATAATACTGCTTAACTATTCATTAGATTATGAGTTTTGACGCGTCAACTATTGAGAAGTTTCTTAGAACTATCTTTATACCTCATGGTTGTGAATATAATAAGGGGAAAAGTCAAGATGAACCTTTATGCCTGCTGACTCTTGCCAGAGTTAAAAAAGGAAAAGCTGAGTTAATGGGCAATAGGTGTAAAAAGGAAGTGGGTAAAGAGTTCAAAAAGGATGACTTAATAAGGTTTTTTGATGATTGGCTTGAGCAGTACAAAAAGAATAAGTTTATTGATAAAGAAACTTATGAGAAAAGCAAAAGGGTTATTGATACTCTTAAGTCAGGTTTTTTAAAGTAAGTGCTCATTGATTACTTCTTCATATTCTTTTTCCAGTCCCAGGCTTTTATGACAGTCTTCACTGCACCATAAGTGCTCTGTTAAGCTTGCTTTAGGGCTTTTAACTCCATGAGGGTATTTTTTAATGCAGCATTCAGGGTAAGTGTAAACCCTGCCCATTAAGGCGTCGCTGACCTTGAATTCTTTAAGTTTTTTTCTGAATTCTTTAATAATCCGCGGTCCTAGGGTGATTTTATTATAGTATATTAGATTCTCCTTGTTTGAAGGGTTCTTGAATTCCTCTGGGATTAATTCACTAATGTATATTATGCTTATCTCTGTCTCCTGTTCTAACTCTATTATTTTTTCCAGCACTTTTTCTTTATTGTTAGTGAAGACGTCAAGGTTTCCTGCTCCTTTATTCCCGTTGGCAACTAATAAGGCGGAGTACGCTTTTTTTTTATTAAGCTCTTTTATTTCTTTTATTATACTTATTGCTGTTTCACCCAGGTTCATGGATTTGGGTTTATTCAGCAGCTTTATATAAGTTGCGGATTACCGGACACACTGCCTCTTTTCCTTTATAAGGTGTCTAGGTGATATATTTTACATGCAGGTTGTGTATGATGAGGGTTTTAATAACTTGGTTAAGGCTTGCATCCTTAGTGAAGTAAAGGGCTACAACCCAGTTAAGGAGCCAAACCTTAACTCCAAGGAATTTGTGAGTGTTAAGGATTACACCATGAACCAGTTATTCATAGAGTGGGACTGGGTTAACGGCACCCCCCACGACGTCTCAGCCTTAGAGAACGCCATCACCCTTGCTCTTAGGCACCGATGCATCTCTCAGGAACTAGTTTTCAACGTTATTTCTCAGGCTCTTAAGTGGGGTGTTGACTACGTCCTGACTCGTCAGAGCCTTGAGGCTAAGCGTTTCTGCAATAAGGTTTTTAGCGTGCGCGAGGAGCTGCGAGACGCAAAGCTTAACATGAAGTTCATGCAGAACGGCGACACCTTGTTCGGCAGGTACTTTTTCTCTCATAACATCTCAGACCTCCTCCTTCAATTCTATCAGAAGCGCTTCCCTGATAAGCGGGTCGTGATTGTTAACCACGCTGACTCTTACTCTGTTGTCCACGCTAATCCCTGCCCGGTTTTAACCCCCTCCCAGGGTGACCTTCACCCTGCTGGGATTAGCGCTTCAGCAGTGACTCTTAATAGTTTCTTTTAAAATTTACTTCTTGGCTTCCAGTATTTTGTTCTTCATTGCCCCGACCATGTTGCTAACGTTTAAGCCTGCCAGGGCAGTGCCAACATCTTTTTTCATGTTGTCAAGTACTTTCATGAACTGCATTGGGAATATCATCTTGGTTGCTTGTCCCTTGCCTAGTTCTTTGAGCGCTTCTAGGTATAAGTACATGATGCTGAAGTCATCTAGTTTCTCAGCTGCCTCGCCAATTGCTTCAATAGCAACTTTCCGGGCTTCTGCTTGGAACTTCTTGGCTTGTAATTGCTGTTCAGCTATCTCTTTTGCCTGCATAGCGTCAGCAATCTCCACAGGTGGTTTAATGCCCTTAACTTGAACCATGCTGACATCAACCCCCCACTTCCAAGTGGCGTGCCTCACTGAGTCCCGGATAATATTATTTAATTCACCCATGTTAGCAAATAATTCCCTCATGTGCATGCTGGCAATAGCGTTCCGGGTCTCGCTTAATAAAACATTGCTTAACCCGCGGCGGTAACTCTCCACTCCTAGGATGGCGCGTTCAGGGTTCTTAATCTGATAGAAGTAAGTGCCTGATAACTCAATTCGTAAATCATCCTTGGTAAAAGCTATTGGTACGTGAACATTCATCATCTTGGTCCTGACGTCAACCGTGGCGAATTCTTTTTCAAAAAAGGGCAGTACAACACTCCACCCAGGACCCGCTATCCTATGGAACTTGCCTAGTCGGAAGATTATTGCCCGTTCAGTCTCATCATACTTCTTAACAAAGAAAGTCATGAACACCCAGAAAGCGACTAGGGCGGTTATCACGTAAACAATGACTTGGAATACGAAGCTGTTCATGAACAGGAAGACTAACCCGATGATTATTAGACCAATAATAACTGCTTCTTTTATCATCAATACTAACTAGTGTCTGCCTTCTTTTATAAATTTAGGTATCCTAAAGTTTTTTAAAACATGCTTCACTAAAGATTGTTGATAACATTGGAGGTGAGTATTGACTAATGACTAAAGAGAAAACTAAGAAGAGTAAAAAAGACGGCAACATCTTTATTGGCAATAAGATGTTTATGAACTACGTTACAGGAGTGGTGATGCAGATTAACAGCGGAGTGAAGGACGTGAGCATTAAGGCTCGGGGCAAGTACATCAGCAAGGCGGTGGACGTCGCTGAAGTGGTCCGCAACCGGTTCCTGCAGGATGTTAAAGTGAAAGGTATTAAGATTGGTTCTGATGAGTTCGAGGGTCGTCAGGGAAAGAATATCAGGGTCTCAACTATTGACATAACGCTCACTAAGTGAAAGGCTTTATTAACAAGTTCTTATTATTCTTTTTCTATGTTCTTTGACGTGCACGCTCACTTAACCCATGAGCATTTTAGGAAGGACCTGGATAAAGTGATTGCTAGAGCTAAGGATATTATTATTCACTGTGCTGGCAGCGGGCTGCATGATAACGAGCTGGTATTAGACCTGGCAGAGAAGCACTCTAATGTTAAAGCGTCGCTTGGCTTATACCCCTGGGACGCGGTTGAGGTCACTGAGGGAGAGGTTGACTTATGCCTTGATATGATTAAGAAGCGGGCCAGTAAGATGATCTGCATTGGGGAGGTGGGATTGGATCATCACTGGGGCAGGGCTGAGGAGGACTGGGAGACTCAGGAATGGGTTTTTGAAAAAGCCCTGATGCTTGCTGAGAGCGTTAATAAACCAGTGCTTGTTCACACTCGGCGGGCTGAGCGTGAAGTGCTCGGGTTACTGACACCTCATGATGTTAGAGCAGTTATTCATTCTTACACCGGGCCTCAGAGGTTAGTGAAGGGTTTCCTTGACATTGGTTGTTACTTCTCTATTCCTTCAATCGTTGTCAGGTCAAGTAGTTTCCAGTCACTGGTGAAGAAGGTGCCTGTTAACCGTTTGTTAACCGAGACTGACGCGCCGTTCATGGCGCCCGAGCCTGGCAAGCGCTCAGAGCCGGTTGACGTGAAAGAGGGATTGAAGAAGATTGCTGAGCTTAAAGGGCTGGGTTTTAAAGAGGCTGAGAAAAAACTAGCAGAGAATTACGAATCGTTATTCTTATAAGTAAGTGGTTATAAATACGTGTTATGAAACGATTATATGTTTCGTGTCTTGAGCTTGAAGTAATGACCAGGGACTTGGCTAATAAGATTAAGGCTGATAATAAGTGTTATGAAAAGATTTTCACTTTCCCTAGGGGAGGTTTACCCGGCGCTGTTCAACTAGCTCACTTGCTTGGGATTAAAGAATTAGTGGTTGAGAATCCATTGCTTAGGGCGTTGTTTTTTAATAATGGTTTTAAGAATAACTTTGATGAATTCATATTCCAGGATTACTCGTTAGGTAGTGATGGGCTGACTCGTATTAAGGATTACTTGATGATTAATAAGGATAATGCCTTGTTCTTTGATGACCTTAGTGATTCAGGCAGGACTCTTGCTCCTTACCAGTCACTGGGTTTTGACACAGCGGTTTATTTTTTTAAGGATATTAGGGGTGTTAAGCCCCCAACCTATATTTGTAAAAAGGTTTCAAAGAAAGTCTGGATTGACTTTCATTACGAGCAGGTTAACGCCCCGATGAAGCGCGACCGTGACATTTAAAACCTAGAGATTGCTTTCTTTATAGGAATGAAGCGCTTGCTGGTTTTATTAATGGTATTATCACCTGCTATTGCTTACTCTGATGCTGACTCTTTAAGGATTAGTTTTGGCGGTTATAACACTATTAATATCCAGCACTTAAGTGAGCGGGCTGAGTTATTAGAGATTAACCAGAGTATTTATTGGTACCCTGTTGGCGAGCAGGTTGTCAGCGAGTCGCTTGATAACTTAGTGGTTAGTGATGAACACTTATTATTCCACAAGACCGGTGATTTTGAGTCAGCTTCCTGGGATTTTAACTTCACGATTGACAGCGACCGTTTCATTTCACGGGTGGATGATAACCCCTCGTTCCCTTACCCTGTTAGCAACCTGCCGTCTAGCGTTGCTGAGTACTTGGTTTTTAGCGGCAAGATTGAATCAACCCCTGAGCTGCAGGCAAGGGCTGATATGATTGTCACCGGCGTTAGTGATTACTTAACCGCTGTTCTCAGGATTGCGGAGTGGGTTCATGATTATCTTGATTACAGCCTGGTTGAGCCTTACGCTTCAAGTGTTATTAAGTCATCACGGGTTTTAAGCGATGCTAGGGGCGTGTGCGACGAGTACACGGTCTTATTTATGAGCCTGGCCCGGAGTGTCGGCATCCCCTGCCGCTACGTGACTGGTTATGCTTACGGCAACGCCCTGGGTCTCAGCGACTTTGGACCACACGCCTGGGTTGAAGTATACGTTCCTGGTCACGGCTGGATTGGCATGGACCCTACTTACGGTCAGTTCGGCTGGTATGATGCCAGCCACGTAAGCCTTGTTAAGGCGCCTAACACTTCTCATAATTTCATCCTGACCACTACTAAGGGTTACTACCTTGATGAGGCTGAGATTATTAATGACCTAGCCTCGTTCATGACTGCATCTTTTGGCCAGGAGTCAAGTGGTTTTGTTATTAAGTCAGTTATCAACGAGACAACTGAGTTAAGTGCTAGTGTTAGTTTTAGTAAGAACCCGGTGGCTGAGGGTGAGTACGTCTTGTTGAATATTTCAGTAACTAATCCTAATGATTACAGCATCCCTTTATCTTATAATGTTATCAGCACTGCCCAGATGGGGTATGTTAACTTCTCAGGCTCAGGAGCGTTGTTATTAGAGCCGAGAGCGACTACTAGTTCTTATGTTATCTTAGAGTCGCCAGTGATTGGCAGCCACGTAAGCCACCCTATTAGTGTTTACGTCCCGTTAGCCGGCGAGTTCAGTACTGCTTTAGAGGTAAACCCTGATTTAACCCCATCAACCTCTCTTGATAGTCTGTCCTTATTGGCGAGCGAGGACTTGGAGCCGTTTGAGGACTTAGAGTTAACTAATATCTCTTTATCCCCTAATCTTACTTACGGCGGCTTGGTTAACCTGTCATTTAATTTAAGGAATAATGGCAACGTGGCTCTTCAAGACTTGCTGGTTAGTGCTACCAGCAGCCTTGTTAACGATACCTCGCTGGTTATTAATCGTTTAGGGATTAATGAGGAGGTGGGTGTGAACTTGCCTTTGAATGTCAGCTTGGTTGGTGAAGGCTATGTTAATGTCATAATAAGCGCTGGCAATCAGTCGGTTAGCAGCCAAGTATTTCTTGAATCAGTTGTTGAACCAGGATTGGACATGTCTTATGATGGTGATTTAGGTTTCACAACTGACCCCAGCTTCTTTATAGAGGTTACTAACCCCCGCTTGATTAACATTCCTGAGTTCAACCTTACCATAATTACTCCGCGTCAGAATACTTCTAAGGCTTTTTCACTCGGTGATAACAGGGTTAATAGGATTAACACCGGCTTCCCTGAGTCATGGCTGGAGGTGGGTGATAACGTTGTTATGTTTAAGGCTGACTACACTGACTCTCACGGCACCTTATTCTCTAATGAGTTAACTGTTAATCTTAAGCGGGAGGGGGGCTGGTTAGAGGTGATTGTTGACTTTATCAGCGGTTTTTTCCAGTCAATTCTTAACTTATTTAAGTAGCTTTTGAATTCATTGTTCTCATGAAATTAACAACTCTTGGCACTAGCTGTATGTTTCCGACTAAGAAGCGGTCCCAGCCAGCCATGCTTTTGTTCCATGAGGGTGTTAACTTATTATTTGACGCCGGCGAGGGGGTTCAAAGACAGTTAAGACTCGCTGGCATCAGCCCGATGAGCATTAACCACGTATTCATCACTCACTGGCACGGCGACCACTCACTAGGGGTTGCCGGCTTGATTAACTGCTTTTCCGGTAATAGGCGGACAGAGGACCTTCATATCTACGGGCCCCGAGGTACTAGTGAGCGGGTTAAGCACTTAGTGAGCGCTTTTGATTTTAAGAAGACTTTCAGAATCAGGGTTCACGAGGTAAAGGGCGGCGAAGCTGCCAGGATTAAGGACTTAACTGTTAGTGCTTTGAGGGTTAGGCACGGAGGTCACTGCCTGGCTTACCGGGTTAAGGAGGATGATAAGCGGCGGATAAACCTTGATTACACTAAGAAGTTCGGCTTGACCCAGCACCCGTTACTGGGCAAGCTGCAGAGGGGTGAGGACATTGAGTATAAGGGTAAGAAGATTACTGTTGAGAAGGGA
Source organism: archaeon (assembly GCA_014729335.1). GTDB lineage: Archaea > Nanobdellota > Nanobdellia > WJKC01 > WJKC01 > WJKC01. The sequence goes on from WJKC01000026.1 coordinate 11,508, forward strand.
ACGTACTTGAAGCCCGGGAGGGTTTTCTGCTACGTGACTGATACCAGTTACTTCCCTGAACTGGTTAGTTTCTGCGACCGGGCTGATTTATTATTATGCGAGTCAACTTATCTTTCCAGTGACGAGGCGAGGACTGGGGACCGTCAGCACTTAACAGCTGAGCAGGCAGGGATGCTGGCGAGGGACGCGGGTGTTAAGAAACTAGTGCTTACTCATTTCAGCCAGAAGTACATTAACTCTAAGCCCTTTGTGAAAGAGGCTGGTAAGTTCTTTGATAACGTTGTTGCAGCCAAGGATTTCATGACTATCGAGTTCTAGTTACTCCTATTTGAGGGCAGTGTTCCCTGACTGGGCACTTGCTGCACCACGGACTAATAGGGGTGCAGGTATGCTGGCCAAATAATACTAGTAAGTAATTCACTTTACTCCACCACTTCTTAGGAAGCTTTTCTCTTAGTTCTTTCTCAGTTTCCTTTGGCTTCTTTGTCTTAACGTAGCCCAGCCGGTTCATCACTCTATGAACATGGGTGTCAACTGCTATTGACGGCTTGCCAAACGCCACGTTGAGGACGATATTAGCGGTTTTCCTGCCAACACCCGGGAGTTTTACTAATTCCTTTAGCGTGTCAGGAACTCTCTTAAGGCTGCTTAGTTCTTTCAAGTACCTTGACTTGTTTTTGTAGAAATTTATTGGTTTTATTATCTTTCTTAATTCTTTTAAACTGATTTTCTTTAAGTCGCTTGGCTTTTTTATTTTTTTAAATAATTCCTTGCAGACCCGGCTAGTTGTCTCATCCCTTGTCCTTGCTGATAAGATAGTTGATACTAGTACTTTAAATGGGTCGCGGGTTATCTTATAAACCTCCTCAGCCATTGGCACGCCTAGTTCTTTAACATGCTCTTCTATGATGCTGAGAACCTTGTTCATTATTGAAAAGGATTATAAGTTAATAATTTATTAATCATTATCATGAATCGGCGGGCGTTTGGCTTACTAACAATTATTGGCGTTATTGGCGGCTTTGTTGTCAGCGGTTTCGTGGCTGACACTGCTCTGCGAAGCACTATTGGCTTGGGTTTATTAGACTTATATAACCTTTTAGGCGACCTTGGCTCAACTCTTGAGGATATTCCTTCGCTTGAAGAGGTGAGGCCCCAGTTAGGTGTTAATTCTTACGAGTCCTTTAGTGCTGAGAAGGGCAACATTACTCGATTATTTAATGGTCTTGGCAGTAATGTTGAACAGGTTAATAATAACCCTGAGGTGACCGGGATTCTAAGCGCTGCCTTTGGCAGTGATTATAAGGTATATTTATTCACTGTTGCTAATGTGAGTGACTTGAGTTTCAAGGTTTTTGAATGGAGCCTCCAGCTAAGCAGTGGCAATGTTACTTCATTTGAGTCTGGCAAGGCTTTCAGCGAGTATGATGTATACGTGCAGCTTGACCACTCAGTGGCTTATGAATTGTTTGAAGGCAACGCCAGCCCCGAGCAAGTGGTTGACTGGGTTAAGCAGAAGAAGGTTAGGATTAAGCCGATAACCTTTGTCCTGAGGTTTGCTAACGCTATGCCTCAGATTATTAGTTTGATGCAGCGCCACGTTGAGCTTAAGTAGGCTTGTAGTCAATAATGAATTTAAGCTTGTTAACCTCTTTAACTAGTCTTATGCCTTCTTTCCATACTGGTTTTAGTTTTTCTTCCAGGATGCTTTTTTCCACTTTTAGTTTTTTTAACTTACTCTCAGCCCCGGGGTTCTTAAGCCGCCAGAAGTAGTGATGAAGAGCTGTTAGTTTATGCTCTAAAAGGTTAATCTCACTAGTTAACGGCTTTATCTGTTCTTTAAACTCTTTAATCTTCTTATAGACTTTACCGTGTTCTTTAAGGTATTGTAATCGAATGTCTGTCAGCTCTTTAACACTCTTATCCTCGTATAATTCCATTAATAATTACTTGCTAGTTATTAGTTTTTAAGCTTATTGGTAGTAGTATTCACCTTTACTTCTTTGCTCCCGGTCCTTAACGCTTCCCTCTTTATTTGGGCGGGGTCGATGAGAGTTCTCATCCCGCCTGAAAGTGATTCCAAGGTCTTCTAGGAATAAGTTCATCCCTTTCCGCATATTGAATGGGCCATTAGCTTCTCCTTTAACTGCTGGCTCGCCAGTGAACACTAATAATCTTTCACTAACGTAGTCAATGAACATTAAGTCATGGTCAATAACTATCGCGCTTTTTTTGCGCGCCCGAGTAATCTCTTTTAATGCCTTGGCAACGTGTATTCGCTGCTCAACATCCAGGTGGGCTGACGGCTCATCAAGCAAGTACAAGTCTGCCTCTCTTGTTAAACAGTTAGCAACCATTACTCGCTGCAGCTCTCCGCCGCTCAAGCTGTTAAGCTCCTGTTCCATTAACGGCTCCAAGTCAAGGTGACGGAAGTAGTGCTTGTAAGAATTATATAAAGGATTATTAGTTAGCAACTCCCTTACGGTTATGTTCTCCTTGGGCTTGATGTACTGCGGTTTGTAACTAATCCTCACTTCTTTATCCACTTCTCCTTTATCAGGTTTTAACTCGCCTGTTAGCAGCCGGGCAAAGGTTGTCTTGCCAGTACCATTAGCTCCTACCACCCCAATGACCTCGCCTTCCCGCAGCTCCCCCGGGCTAACCTCAAGCTTGAACTTGCCTAAACCCTTGCTTAACTCGCCCCACTCATTATGAACCTCCCGCTTAACCGCTTTCTCAGCTGACTTGATGTCATAGACTATCGGCTTGGTCCTGAACCTCATATTCTCATTAGGCAGGTATCCTCTCAGGTAATTATTAATCCCCTCGCGGCTTGAGTATGGGTGGCTGGTAATACCATAAGCGCTTTTATGACCATAGAAGACGTGGATAAAGTCAGTCATGTAGTCAAGCATTATTAAGTCATGCTCAACAACAAACACCTTGTTAGACTCGCTTCTTAGCGTGTTTATCTTCTTAGCAATTCTTAACCGCTGCTTGATGTCAAGGTAACTGCTTGGCTCGTCAAAAAAGAAAGTATTAGCTTTTTTTAACAAACTAGCTGTTATTGCTATCCGCTGTAATTCACCGCCGCTCACCTTGCTTATAGGCGTGTCAAGAATATTTGTTAAATCCATCTCTTCAGCAATCCCATGGTAGTCCTTGTTAATGTTCTTTAATAAGTCCTTGACCTTGCCTTTATACGAGCGGGGTATTGCTTCAACGTACTGCGGTTTGTAAGCAACACGATGCTTGCCTGAGAACATGTTATTAAAGAATTGATGGGTCTCGCTTCCCTGGAAACGGTCTAGTACTGCTTCTTCACTAACCTCTTTATCATAGGCTCCAAGGTTTGGCTTCAGCTCTCCTGACAGTATTTGAAGGGCTGTTGACTTGCCTATACCATTAGCCCCTAGTAAACCAATTATCATATTATTCTTTGGGATTGGGAGCCGGTATAACCTGAAAGCGTTCTTGCCGTAACGATGAACAGGTTCCTGTTTTAACTCCTCAGGAGTGTTAACAACTGTTAAAGCCTTGAACGGGCACTTCTTAACACAGATACCGCATGATATGCATACTGATTCATTAATCGCTACTTTGCCGTCAGAGTCCTTGATAATACATTCATCACCCGCCCGGTTGCGGGGGCAGAACCTCATGCATAAGTAATTACCGCAGCTAGTTGGATTACACTTGCTCTTGTTTACTATTATGACTGGCATGTTATTCAAGAACTAGGCGGGCAGTTTTAAAATTTATTGGTTTTCCATCACTGCCAGGCAGATGAAGAAGGATACTATGTTAGCAGTGTAAAAGACCATGATTATTGTTGAAATAGTGCTTAGCCATCCAAGGTAGTCTAAGAGGATGAACCAGACTGGTGATAAAAGGATTATAATGCCATTGAATAATAATGTAAGGGATTTTATTGAGTTAGTCTTAACCATTAGGCAACTTATACGCGTTTTTTGTTTAAATATTTAAGTGACTGTTTATTAATCACTATTTATGTTAATTGGTATTATTGGCGCTCCTAACCAGGGTAAGAGCACTTTTTTTAATGCTTTAACACTGGCGGGTGCTGAGGTTGCAGGCCACGCTTTCACCACTATTAATCCTAATGAGGGGGTGGCTTATTTCAAGGTCAAGTCATTGAGGAGTGATGAAGAACCAGTTCATGGTTTTATTAAGGATGATTATCGTTTCGTGCCGGTTAAGGTATTAGATGTTGCGGGCTTAGTGCCCGGCGCTAGTGAGGGCAGGGGCTTGGGCAACCAATTCATGAATGACTTGATTAGTGCTGACGCCTTCATCCTAGTGGTTGATGCCAGCGGGGGGACTGATGTTGAAGGCAATATTGTAAAGGATTATGATCCTAGTAAGATGATTGATATAATTATAGGCGAGATTGATGGGTGGATTCATGGGGTTGTGTCTAAGCACTGGTTAATGGTTAAGAAGAAGAACAACCCTGCGCGATTACTGGCTGAGAAGTTGTCAGGTCTTGGTATCAGCGAAGAGCACATTGAGCAGGCAGTGAAAGAGGCAGGAGTTGATGACTTAAGGTTGTTTTCTAAGCGTTTGCGGGAGCTTAGCAAGCCCTTTGTGATAGCTGCTAACAAGGTTGATAAGGGGAACGTGTTAGGCAGGGGTTTTCCCTGCAGCGCTGTTATTGAGTTAATGCTCCGGAAAGCTGATAGTGAAGGTTATATTAGTTACGTGCCTGGTGAGCAGGGTTTTAAGGTCTTGAAGGAATTGTCATCTGAGCAGGAGCAGGGCTTAAAAGTTGCCAGGGAGTTCCTTAACGTGCAGTCAACTGGTGTCCAGAAGTGCCTTAACAAGGTTGTTGAACTGCTTGGTTTAAAGGTTGTGTACCCTGTGCAGGACGAGGGGAGATGGACTGATTCTAAGGGCAGGGTGTTGCCTAATGCTTTCTTACTGCCGCGGGGCGCGACTACTATTGACTTAGCTTACGAGGTTCACAGTGACATTGGTGAGGGGTTTATTAAAGCAATTGACGCCCGCTCAAAGAAGACCTTGAGCAAGGATTACGTTTTAAAAGACGGCGACGTTATTAAGATAGTTAGTAAGTAAGCCAGGGTGGCGGAGCGGTCTAACGCGGTTGCCTCGAAAGCAGCTGTGCAAAAGCACTCACAGGTTCGAATCCTGTCCCTGGCGTCAGGATTTTATTTTAGTACGTAGAAGAGTAATTCTTTTTCTTCAGTTATGCTCTCTGCAATATCTAACTCGTATTGGCCCGGGTTATTCGCCTTTGGTGATAGGATGGCGTACTCAACACAGTGTTTAGCAGAGTTTTTAAGAACTTTTTCAGCAACACTCATGCTGGCTTTTGGCAGCCCTAATGATACTATGAAGTCCAGACCGCTTAGGTCTGCTTTTGTTGCATCGCCCTTTACTAGTTTTATGTCAAGTTTTTCTTCATACTTTTTATACATTTCTGCTTCAATATCCATTATGTAAGTGGTTATCTTGCTCAGGGTGTGTGATGAAAAACCTCCAAAACCAATCTCTATTCCTTTTATTTCATTAATACTTAAGCCTAGTTCAGAAAAATAATCTTCAATTAACCTTGCAGTTGTAATTGCTTCACTGCTGCTAACATAGGGCTCTGGCAGGGATGACATTTTCACATTGTGAAAAATGACTGATTTATAAACATTATTATCCTTAAAGTAACTTTTATAAAAATTGATTGTGATATCTTAATCATGCCTTTTTTACAGGAGCTAACTGATAAGATTAAAGAGTCAATATATGATTATGGTTCAAAGTACGGTCAGAAGAAGGGTCTTTGCAAGGCATTATTATTAGATAGTAATTTACTATTGGTTCATGAATATGATAAAAAGATATGCGTTGATGGGGAGTGGATTAAAACCAGCATCTTAGACGAGCTGGAAGACCCTAAGGATTTTTACATAGATTACATAAAAGCTTTCCAGAATAATGATTTCACCTCTTTTACTGACAAGTACTTTAAGAAAAAGAATTGTTTTAACACAATTAATAAGGATGATATTTCAATTCTTTCCTGGAGCGTTGTCGGCGGAGTGTTAGGTGATAATTATTA
>WJKC01000027.1 GCA_014729335.1 archaeon
AAGTTTGATGAGCGGATAAGGAATCTGCATAGGAAGCCGACTCATATTCGTAACATGGGTATTATTGCTCATATTGATCATGGCAAGTCAACTCTCTCTGACAGCCTTCTTGCTGGCGCTGGCATGATGCGGATGGAGCAGGCCGGCACTCGCCGGATGACTGACACGATGGAGGAGGAGCAGCAGCGAGGCATCACTATCCAGAACACTGGCGTGTCAATGGTTCATAATGTTGGCGGTGATGACTACCTTATTAACCTTATTGATACTCCTGGACACGTTGACTTTGGGGGCGAGGTTACCAGGGCGTTGAGGGCTGTTGATGGAGCGTTGGTTGTGGTGTGCGCTGTTGAGGGCGCGATGCCCCAGACTGAAACAGTGCTTAAACAAGCACTTAAAGAGCGTGTTAAGCCCGTATTATTTATTAACAAGGTTGATCGATTGCTTAAAGAATTAAAATTAACTCCTGAGCAGATGCAGCAGCGTTTTGTCAGGATTATTGCCAAGGTTAATCAGATTATTAGTGACAACGCGCCTAAGGATTTGAAAAAGGAGTGGCAGGTTAATGTTAATGACGGCACAGTGGCTTTTGGCACGGCTGTTGACCGCTGGGCTCTTAGTATTCCTGTGATGAAGAATGAGGGGCTTACTTTTAAGGATGTTATTGATGCTTATTATGAGGATGAGGGCGGGGCAGTTGATGCTTTAAGCAAGAAGGCGCCTGTTCACGAGGTGGTGTTGGACATGGTTGCCAAGCACTTGCCTAACCCGGTTGACGCTCAGAGGATGAGGATTCCAATATTATGGCACGGGGACCTTGAGAGTGAGGTTGGCAAGTCACTGCTTAACTGCGACCCTGATGGTTCTTTAGTGTTTGTTGTTACTAAGATATTCACTGACCCGCAGGCTGGTGAGCTGGCTTTTGGCCGGGTGTTCAGCGGTACTTTGAGGCAGGGTGATGAGGTGTTCATGGCTGGTAAGGATTTCAAGTCAAAGTTCCAGCAGGTCTTTATCATGAAGCTTGATAAGCGGGAGATTGTTGAGAGCGTGCCTGCCGGCAACGTGGGCACGGTTATTGGTTTAAGGAATGCTGAGAGCGGTGACACGGTCACGGTTGATGAAGGGGTTAAGGGTTTTGAGCAGATTAAGCACTTGTTTGACCCGGTTGTGACTAAGAGCGTGGAGGCTAAGGACCCTCAGAAACTAGTGAAGTTGATTAAGACTTTGAAGACTATTCAGAAGGAGGACCCGACAATGGCTGTTAATATTAATGAGGAGACTGGTCAGTGCCTCATATCTGGTCTGGGAGAGCTTCACTTGGAGATTATTGAGCATAAGATTGAGCGTGACTTTGGTATTGATATTATCACTAGTGAGCCGATTGTTGTTTTCCGTGAGAGTGTTGGCAAGCGGAGTAATGAGGAGTTTGGCAAGAGTCCTAATAAGCATAATCATTTCTTTTTTGTTATTGAGCCTGTTAGTAAAGCGGTTCAGGAGGCGTTGGTTAATGACGAGCTGCCTGAGACTGACGTCAGGAAGAAGGATAAAGATATTCAGGAGAAGTTAATGGAGCTTGGCATGGAGCGTGATGAGGCTAAGCGGGTGCGTAGTATTTATAAGAATAACTTATTCATTAACGGCACTAAGGGTATTGTTCAGATTAACGAAGTTATTGGCTTGGTCATGGATGGTTTTAAGCAGGTCATGGACGAGGGCCCGATGGCTAAGGAGCCTTGCCAGGGTATCAAGGTCACTTTCACTGATACTAAGCTGCATGAGGACGCGATTCACCGCGGACCAGCACAGGTCTACCCGGCTGTTCGCAACGCTATCAGGGCTTGTTTTAACACTTCTGATGCAAGGTTATTAGAGCCGGTTCAGGTCAGGCAGATTGACTCTCCTAACCAGTTTATGGGTGACGTGTCAAAGCTTATCCAGGGCAGGCGCGGTAAGTTATTAGGTATGGACCATGAAGGCAGCAACATTATTGTTAGGGCTGAGATACCCGTTGCTGAGTCCTTTGGCTTCACCAGTGACCTGCGGAGCGCTACTAATGGCAGGGGCGTGTGGTTCCTGGTTGATAGCAAGTACGAGCCAGTGCCTAAGTCACTCCAATTAGAGTACATTAAGAGCATTAGGCAGCGAAAGGGGTTAACTGAGAACCAGTAGTAAGGTTTTTAAAGGCGTTTTATTTTTCAAATCTGTATGGCAAAGAAAGAACATTTAAACTTGGTGTTCATTGGGCACGTTGACCATGGAAAGTCAACCTTGATTGGTAGTATTTTCCACTCAACGGGCGCTTTGACAGAACAGCAATTACAGAAGTACAAGGATAAAGCTAAGGAGTTAGGTAAGTCGACTTGGGAGTTTGCTTACTTGACTGATGCTACAGAGCAGGAGAGAAAGAGAGGGGTAACAATTGAGTTATCTCATAAGAAGTTTGAGACGGATAAGTACGTCTTCACGATTATAGATGCTCCGGGCCACAAGGACTTTATTAAGAACATGATTACCGGGGCTTCTCAGGGCGATGCAGCCGTCTTAGTAATTGATGCTAAGGATGGGGTTATGCCTCAGACTAAAGAGCATATCTTCCTTAGTAAGACCTTGGGTATTAAGCAATTAATGGTTGCTGTTAACAAGATGGATTTAGTTGACTACAAAGAGGACCGGTTTAAGAAAGTTAAGGAGGACTTGAAGGTTTGGCTTAGGAACGCGGGTTACAACCCTGACACGATTGATTACATACCAGTCAGTGCTATTGAGCAGCAGAACATTATGGAAAAGAGTGATAAGATGGGCTGGTACGATGGCAAGCCTTTTGTTAAAACACTTAACGAGCTTAAAATGCCTGAGAAACCAGTTGACCTGCCTTTAAGGGTTCCTATCCAGGATGTTTATGGCATTACTGGTATTGGAGCAGTGCCTGTTGGCAAGGTGCAGACTGGTGTTCTTAAAGTAGGGGACCAAGTGGTTTTCATGCCTGGCGGCGCTACTGGCGAGATGAAGAGCATAGAGATGCATCATGAGTCAGTGCCTGAAGCAGAGCCTGGTGACAACATCGGGTTCAACGTGAGGGGTGTTGGCAAGAATGATGTTAGGCGCGGCGAGGTATTGGGACCAGCTGATAACCCGCCAATCGTTGCAAAACGGTTCAAGGCACAGGTTATCATTATTGACCACCCGACAGTTATCACTGCTGGTTACACGCCTGTTTTCCACGCTGGTACAGCCCAGGTTGCTTGCACTTTTGACAAGTTACTGGCTAAGGTTGATGCTAGGACTGGCGCTGTTAAGGAGGAGAACCCTGATGTGTTAAGAACTGGTGACGCGGCAATTGTTGAAGTCGTGCCTAAGAAGCCGATGTGCATTGAGGAGAAGAAGAAGATTCCTCAGTTAAGCAACTTCGCTATTAGGGACATGGGTAAGACTATTGGCGCTGGCATGTGCATTAAGGTCTTGGAAGAGGCTAAGGTTGAAGCTAAGAAGTCTAAGAAAAAGAAGTAAAAAAACTAAATTAACATCTAATTTAATTTTTTCTTATTTTATTTTTTTTAACTAATCCTAAAACTTTAAAAAGGCTTTATTATTATCTACTCCTTATGAATTCAAAGGCTAGGATTAAGTTGAGCAGCATATCATCTGACCAGTTGAATTACATTTGTGAGCAGATTAAGAGCATCACTAAGCGCGCGGGCGTTGATATTAAGGGCCCAATCCCATTGCCAACTAAGAGTATCAGGATAGCTACTCGCAAGGCTCCTAGCGGTGAGGGCAGGGAGACTTTTGAGAACTGGGAGTTAAGGATTCATAAAAGAGTTATTGACATGGACGCTGATGAGCGGGCGTTGAGGCTGATAATGAGGATTCAGGTGCCAAAAGATGTTAACATGGAGATGGAGATTGCTGACTAGATTAAGTATTTAATAACGTATTAATTATTCTATAATCAAATGGGTGAGGAGTTAATCCCTGAACGGGTTACCAGTGAGTTGAAGGAGATTTTTGACCCAGTTAGTCCTGAAGCCACTGACTCGGTTATTAAGTTCTTGGTTAGCGAGTTGAAGTCAATGTTCCGCGAGTTAAGTGAGATGAGGAGTGCTGAGGAAGATGATGCCCGGGAGGTGCTTAGCCGGCACGAGGTAGGGGTGTTGAAGAAACTGGAGGAGTTATTCCCTGAGTACCCGTCAAGGGTTCAGGACGCTTTTGCCTTAATGACTGGGGTAATTGAGGATAAGTTTGAGCGGCAGCGCGGCATGAAGTACTTATAAAAAAAATTTAAATTAAGTAGAATTATTATTTCTTCTTGTCTTTCTTTTTCTTATCTTTCTTTTTCTTATGAGGTTTTCCGCACTTACCGCAGCTCATGATAGTTTATTAATTAACCCCTGTTTTTATACCTTCCTCTGGCTTCAACCCGCCTTAGCCTTTTAAGGACCCCTTCACCTTCCTTATAGGATTCAAGGTACGCTTTTTTAATAATCCTCCAGGCATTCCTGTAATACTTGTGGTGCTTGCTTTTAAGTGCTTGCTTTAGGACGTGCAGGTCAACTGCTTTAGCCTCTATTGAGTTCTTAATTTCACTTAGTCCGAAGTCAATAAAGAACAATTCATCCCCCAGTATCATGTTGCTGGTTGTTAAGTCGCCGTGGATTATGTCACGTGAGTGCAGCAGGGCAACGTACTCGCCTACCTGCTTAATAACCTCCCTGCTAGTTGTTGAGATGACATCCCTTAAGACCTCGCCGTCAACGTACTCCATGATTATCCTGAACTTTTTTACGTCAATGACTTTAGGCACCTTAATCAGCTTGGCTGCTTTTTTCAAGTTCCTTGCCTCTGCCTTGGTCCGCTGCTTCCTTAGTTTAATATCGATTTGCTTAATTCGGTAGGACTTCCTTACCCGTTCCTTAATAACCCTGTCACGGTAATGATATAACCTGCTCTCAGCTCCCTGTGCAATAAGTTCTTTCTTCACCGCCATTTTATCTCCACCTCGTCTGTTCGCTCGCCCTGGTCAATATTAACCTCTCCTTTAACACCTGCTTTGTGCATTTTTAAGCCCAGCTCAGCTATCATCACGCCGTTGTCAACGCATAAATCCATGGGCGGTGCTTTGAACCCTGCTCCCCGCTCCTTGCACATTAACCTGCACATCTCTCTGAGTCTTTTATTAGCTGCTACCCCGCCAGTGATTAATAACTCTTTTTTCTGGCAGTGAGCGAGTGCCCGCTCTGACACTTCAACCATCATTGCAAAAACAGTTTCTTGAAGAGAGTAGCACAGGTCCTCAAGCTCGTGCTTCTTCAGTTTTTGCCTTAAGTTAGTTAGTATTCCTGAGAAGCTGACGTCCATTCCTTTTACAACGTACGGCAGCTCAACGTATTTTCCTTTCTTTGCTAGTTCTTCTATTCTTGGCCCGCCTGGGAATGGGATGCCAGCATAACGGGCGAATGAGTCAATGAAGTTGCCGATGCCCATGTCAATTGTCTCGCCAAACACCCGGTACCTCCCTCCCTGGAAAGCTATTACCTGGGTGTTAGCCCCGCTTGTGTAGAGAACAACAGGGTCATTCATGCCTGTCACGCGTCTGCCAATCTCAACATGGGCTATGCAGTGATTAACCCCTATTAACGGCTTGTTAAACTCGTAAGCCAGTGTTTTAGCTGCAACTGACCCGACCCTTAATGAGTGACCCATGCCCGGCGACCGGCTGAAAGCCACTAAGTCAACGTCTTCCATCCCTGCTCCAGCAGTTGTTAATGCTTTCCTGATAACACTGCCTGCCCTGCTTGCCAGGAAGTCGCTAGCCTTGCGAGGGTGAATGCCTCCTTTTTCAGGGCGGTATGACTCCTTGGCATTAGAGAGGATTTCATCCTCGGTTATTACTCCAACCCCAAAAGTATGAGCAGTTGACTCAATACCTAAAACTATCATTATTTAATGAAAAAAGAGACAAATTTATAAATTATTACTAATAAGAATCCTAGCATGTTATTGCTTAATGAGTTAGAACAATTAGTTAATTATAATGGTTTGATGATTAATGACACTTGAGAAAGAACGATTTAATGATGTCATAGAGTTTTTGATTACTTGACTTCAACGTAGCCGCACTTGCCGCATACTACTCGGTCCTCGTGATTACCTAGGAACACGCCTGGCCCGCAGCGGGGGCAGAATCGCCCTTTTTTTACTTTGCCGCCTTCAATCTTGTACTTTTCGTACTTTTTGCTCGGCGCGTGGTTCTTCCTATTACCCTTGTTTCCCACTTTCCTCACCCTTCTCCTCTTTTACTTCTTCTTTCTTCTCCTTTTTTTCAGGCTCTTCTTTCTTCTCCTCTTTCTTTTCAACAAGGTTGTTTCGCTCCAGTAAATAATGAGGCTCGTACTCTTTCAAGTCCTTTGTTTCCTGATAAATCCTGGCGTCGCCGATTGTCCTTCCAATCCCGAATAAGGTCTTGAAACCATCAATAACCACGTGAGAGGGGTTGCTGCCAGTCTTAGTGGCTAGTTTTAACCTAACCTCTGTTAGTTTAGGTGTTGCCTCACCATCGTGGATAACCTCAAACCTGACCTCTTTTCGGTTGAAAAGCTTGTTCTCATCTTCTTTTAATACTTTAATATCCATTTTATTTCACCTTTAGGGCGTACTTTCCCGGCTCCATGTCCATCTCCTTAGCTAACTCGCTGTCCTTATCAAGGATTACCAGCAAACCATACCATCTGTTGCTTAACTTAGAGTTCTTGCATACAGGGCATTCTTTGCCTTCAACAATCCTCTTGCACTTAGGGCATGCTTTCTGCACCATTATTTTTTCTTCCCCTTCTTCTTTTTAAACCATGACTCTGCTCCTAAGCCTTCCTGCCTCATTGTTAATCCAACCTTGGCTGTCTGCAGGTTCTTAAGGTTAGCTGCTATTACTCTAGCCCTGATTTTATCATTAACTTTTAACACTTGATTAGTTTCCTTGCCAGTTAGTGTTCCAGTATTAGAGTATGAAATGTAGTCATCCATTACTTGTGATTTATGAATCAAACCCTCAATCGGTCCAACCCTTGCAAAAGCCCCGAACTCGGCTATCTCAGTAATTGTTCCCTCAACCACTTCCTGGACTAATGGGTTGTAAGCAATTATGTTGAAGGTTGTGTCATAGTATACTGCTCCGTCGCCTGGGATGATGACGCCGTCGCCAATATCTTTAACATCAATTAAGGCTACGAACAAGCCTTTCTCAGGGTCAAGCATTCCTTCAAAGTCCTCCCTGATACTCTCCTTAACTGATTTTTTAATATTACTTCCTAATAGTCTAGGATTAACTCTTACTCTTGATTTAACTTTTAACTTTGTATACATTTGCTCACCCGGTAATCATGAACTTCTTTTTCTGTCGTAATATGACTACACGCAGACTGCTATTTAAAAGCTTTTTCCTTAACAGCTTGTCCTGCGTGAGCACTAAAGAGCCGTGCTCTTTAGCGTATTGAACAATGAGGTCATCAACACTTAAATTATTAACTGATTGGTAAAGAACCACTCTTAATCCTTGTTTTTTTCCTAATGAAACCGCTTGTTCCCATAATCTTGGTTTTAAGCCTTTCAACTCTTTAACGCATGCTTTAAGGGTTATTAGACTGGCTCCTGGAATCAGGTCCTTGACTCCCTTGTAGGGATTAACTTTTAACTCAAAAGGCATTAGCAGTGCGTTAGTGTCAAATAATACTTCCACTCAAAGCACGTCCTGAATCTTAGGCACTACTTGTGACTTACGGCTCATCACTCCAGGCAGGTAAGCCTCGCCATCCACTGGCTCTTTTCCTAATGCCTTCTTAATTATTTCAGCATCCCCTGCAAACCATAACCTAGTAGCTTCTTCAATAATATTAGTGACCATTAAGATAGCAAGCTTGTAACCATGGGCTTCTTTTATGTTATTTAACTCCTTCATTAACTCTCCGCACCTTGCAACCGCCTCATCATAATGAACTACTTCTATCTGGCCGATTCCGTAAGTAGTGCTGCCTTTTTTCAATTCCTTAAAATCCTTCATGATGACCTCGTTAGCAGTCATCCCCTTAATGCTTGACTTAGCACTCTTAACCTCCATTCCGAACTCTTTTAAGTCAACGCCTACAATCTCGTTTAACTTATCAGCCATAACCCTGTCCTTTTCAGAAGTGGTTGGAGACTTAAGAATAACCGTGTCAGATAAGATAGCAGCTAATAATATTGAAGCCATCTCTTTTGTGAGCGGCACTTTATGATAAAAATAGAAGTCAGCGATTATGGTGCTGGTAGAGCCAACTGGCTCGGCGTGGAATAATATTGGCGCGCTTGTCTGAATATCGCCTAAGCGGTGGTGGTCAACTATTTCAAGTATTACTGCCTCGCTTGTTCCCTTAACAACCTGCCCCATCTCATTATGGTCAACAAGTATTATCTTCTTACCTGAAGCATCCTCTAATAGTTCAGGCACTGGGATGTTATACTTATCAAGCACGAACTTTGTTTCAGGATTTAACTCGCCAGCCCTTGCAGGGATGTAATCATCATCCTGGTCAATCACTCCTTTGAAGTGAGCGTAGGCAATAGCTGCAACTATTGAATCAGTATCCGGGTGCTTGTGTCCAATAACGTAGACTTTCCCCATTAGACAAAAGAAAAAAGAATTACTTTATAAGTTTAATGTCTTTATCCTGCTTAACACCTAAGCCGTGCTTAACAGCGTGTTTTATCTGCGGGTGGCTCCAAGGATTTAGTTCTTTAAGCGACTTGCTTCCAAGCTTCTTTAATTTCTTAACACAGGCCACGTCTAGTGCAACCCTGTCACGGCTTGCCATTATTACACCAGGCTTCCTTAACTCTCCCGTGTCAGGCCCGCCGTCAATAAAGCACTTAGTGCCGTCAATGATATTAAGTACGGGTGTTAAAGCCTTGTTGAACTCGCCGATTCTTTGTTTTAATAAACGGGCGTGCATCCGCATACGGGTCCTCATGTGAAGACATCCCATTAAATTCTTTAATGAGAGGGTGAAGTCAGCTAGTCGGTGTGTTTTAAGCACTGCCAGGTTAATTAAGTGCTTATGCTTGCATAACTCGTCAGTAAGCCAGACGTTCTTTAAGCTGGTCTCTGGCAGTTTAACCTTAACCCACTTGCTGTTTTCAAAAAATCTTAACGGCACGTCTAAGTTATTACAAACCCTTTTTATACCCACTGCTTCCGAGCATATCTTGGTGTGGCTCCAGAAAGCACTGCTCATGTCGCCGACAGTCACCACCGCGCCTTTTTTCTTTAAAAGTTTTATTAGTTCTTTTAGCCCGGCCGGCCTGGTAGTTCCAGGGTATTTGTCATCACTGTTAATATTTGGTTTTATCAGGACTGAGTCTCCTTTATTAATCCCCTCCAACCCCTTAGCAAGATTGACTGCTTTAGTAACGCTTTTTGCCTCGCTTACCAGGGCGGGTTTTTCAATCTTGAAACTCTTGCCTTCAATCTCCCTGCATGACTTTTTAAGCTTGATTATCTCTTTTGGTCTGAAAGTAACCACGTTACTATTTTAGTATTTAAGAGTTTATAACACTGTTGCACTGCCAACTAAACGCCACTTGTTATTTATGAACCTGCTGAGAGCGATTTTCTCTCCTTTCTCAATAGCAATCGGCAGTTTTAACCTGACTGTTAACTCAGGCTTTGTCTTAGTGATAACCCCTACGGTCTTGGCTGTGTAAGCGTTAATCATTAACGGCTCATTAACCTCTAGTTTGCTAGTGGTTAACTCTTCAGCAGTTCCCACCACCCGCTTCATTAATTCAGGCTTGATTTTTAGTTCATCAGTGAATACTGGTATTAACTGGTCATTCATGCATAAGACGCTGCCTGCTAACTGGTCGCCCTGGGTTAGTGACGGGTCTAGTTTAGTGCTTGCTCCGAAGTTGCCTCCGGGCACTGCTTTTTTAACCTTTTGACTTCCGTAGAATAAATCTTCAATTTCTGTTTTGATTGGCTTCCACTTAACCTGTCCTTTTTCCTCAACTTTTAATCCAGGCAGGACTGTTACCTTGCTTCCCTGCTCTAGCCTGCCTTGTTTAAGAATGCCGCCTAGGACGCCTCCCTGCAAGTCTTTTGGCTTTGTCCCTGGCTTGTTGACATCAAAGCTTCTTGAGATAAGCATTAATGCCGCCTTCTTAGGATCCCTCTTAGGGGTTTTGAAGAATTCCTGGATAGCTTCCAATAATATATCAAGGTTTGCTTCGTGCAGGGCGCTCATCGGGATTATTGGCGCGTCCTCTGCAATGCTTCCTTTAACAAATTTTTTTATCTCCTTGTATGATTGTTTTGCCCTATCATCTTTCACTAAGTCAACCTTGTTCTGGATGATGATGATTTTCTTTATTCCCATAATTGATAGTGCTGCTAGGTGCTCTCTTGTCTGGGGCTGGGGGCACTTCTCGTTCGCAGCTATTAATAGTATAGCCGCGTCCATCACGCTCGCACCGCTCAGCATGGTAGCCATTAATGTCTCGTGACCCGGCGCGTCAACAAAGCTGATACTTCTTACCGGCTTGGCTTTAAGGTTATGAGACACGCATTTAGGGTGCTTGGTGTACTCGCCTTTAGGGCACTTGTGGATAGTCATGCTTGAATAGCCCAGCCTGATAGTGATGCCCCGCTTCTTCTCCTCGCTGTGAGTGCTGGCCCACTTGCCGGTCAAGCTTTTTAGTAAGCTGGTCTTGCCGTGGTCAATATGACCTACCATTCCTATATTAATCTCAGGTATCATTAAGATAATGAAAGCACTTGCTTTTATTATAAATCTTACTCTTCCTTTTTCTCAGTTGGTATTTTAAAGAAATCCTCTAGTTTCTTCTTCCCTTTCTTCTTAACTTTAAGGTTCACCTGTGATGTTGACTCACTTATGGTGTTGCCCCTGACTGTCTGTCTCAGGGTCCTGCCGTCTGGTAGTTTTTTAAGCATCTTGCTTCGCTCACCGCTGGTGATGCCTTTCTTCATCGGGAACCCGCTCGCGTCGCTGCCGCCGCTGATTATGAACTCGTACCCGTTAAAACCAATCTTTGAACCCTCTATGGTCTCACCAATCTTTAACCCGATTAAAGCATTAGCTTCTGGTTCTTTAATAACGTGTTTGTAACTCTTTGCCCCGTCGTTTATTGTGAGTTTAAACTCCATACTGAAGAGTAAAACGATGAGTGTTTTATAAGTCTTTCTAGAATCCCCATAATGGTTTTCTCTCGCGCTGGAGTTTTAGTATCTCGCGCATTACTTCTATCTCGTCCTGTTTCAGGAATTTCTTATACTCTGTTTTCATTTTAAAGAAGTCATCCTCGGTTACGCCTGTGTAGATGATGCTGCCTTCCTCAATGTTCCTGCCAATAACTCCTCCTTCAATACTGACAGCAACATCCATTCCCTTAACAGCCTCGCTCAGAACGTCCTCTTCCTTCCTGATTGACTTAACATGCCCTATTTTTTTACCTTCTTTATTAATTAATGGGTACCCTGTTTTTAAGGTCCCGCCTATAACTTCTATGCCCACGATTGCGGGGTTGCTCGCCCTGAACACGTGGTCAGGCAGTATCTTAATCTTGCCTGGCAGCACCAGGCTTGACAACGCTTTTCTTTTAATCTCTTCTTTAACTTTCTCCTGATGCTCTTTATACTTATCCAGCAACCCGTAGATAACATTGCCCTTGAATACCTTAACCCCTAATTCCTTGTTAGCCTCCACCGCCTCTGGTAATAAGTCAACGTTGAAAGCTATCACAACCCCTAGTTCTGGTTTTGACTCCTTAACACTATTAGCTTCAATAATATCACTCTTGTTTACCTTGCCAATCACTGTTTTCTTTACAGGATAATCCTCAAATAAATTGGTTAGTGCTTCAAGCGACCCAAGGGTGTCAGCTTTAATCACTAGTCCCTCCTTGTCATTCCTGAATAAGACCCTGCTGACTTGTTCCTGAACTCTCTGCTCAGCACTGATTACCTGCTCTTCTTCCCAGCACGAGATTAAAGGAGCTCCAGGCACCACTTCATCCAGTCCCGGTCCGCTAATCTTAACACCGCTCGCAGCTCTTATTTCCTTAACATTCTTAAAATCCCCTTTTTCACGGGTTTCCTGAAGAGGGGCTGGTTTAAGCAGCGCCCTCACCTTGCTTCTGATAGGGTTGTTTAACCCTCCAATGACTATTATATCATTCTCTCTCAGCGTGCCGTCATACACTATCACGTCAAGAGTGGTGCCCAGTCCTTTTAACTCCTTGACTTCAAGCACGCTGCCAACACCTGGCTTGTTAAGGTCTATTTTTAACTCATCCTCCATGTAACGCTGAGCTAGTCCTGTAAGCACCATTAATAACTCAGGTACTCCCTCGCCAGTTAAACCGCATATTGGGATAACACTGACTTCCTTGGTGAAGTTATTAACCCGGTCAAAGCGTTCAGCATCCAAACCATGTCTTTTAAGCTCGCTTACTATTGTGTATAATCTTTCCTCTAGTTTTGACTTCACTTCCTTGCTCTGTGACTTGATATTCTCAAGCAAGTACTTATCTTCCTGAGAGACCCAGCCCCCAATGGTGTCAACCTTGTTTAAAGCAATGACGAACGGGACTTTTGCTTTTTTCATAATAGTGATTGACTCAACCGCCTGCGGCTGCAGTGACTCAGTGACGTCGATGACTAGGACCGCGATGTCAGCAATGCTGCCCCCCCGCTCCCTTAAACTGCTGAAAGCAGCGTGGCCCGGGGTGTCAATAAATAATAACCCCGGGATAGTGAGCTCGCCTTTAATGCCTTTCAGCAATGGACCGCAGACTTTTTTAATAACGCTTAACGGCACCTCACTCGCGCCAGTGTGCTGGGTGATGCCCCCAGCCTCGCGTGACTGGACAGCGGTTCCCCTAATCCTGTCAAGGATTGTTGTCTTGCCGTGGTCAATATGACCAAGCACTGAGCAGATTAATTGGCGGGTTTTCATGAAATTAAAGAATCAGAAAGGGTTTTTAAAAGGTTTTGATGGTCAATAATAAGGAAGCGGTTGGTGATGAGATGAGTTTTTTAAAGATTAAGGGTTACTGCATCCATTTCTCGCCTGAACGCTTATAAGAATGCAGTTCTGGCGGGTCAAACCACAGCATTATCTCATCCTTTGCCTCCTTCTTGGTGCCTGAGGAGTGGATGATGTTGCAGACGCTTTTCTTTTTAGCATCAGCGTATTGAACGTTAACGTGAGAGTAATCACCCCTAATAGTTCCTGGGACTGCTTTCTCAGGCTCGGTTGGACCTGCTATTTTTCTGACAACTTTGACCGCGCTGACTCCCTCAATCACCATCGCGACTACTGGGCCGGCAGTGATGTACTGCTCTAAACCAGGGTAGAAGCTCTTATCCAGGTGTTCGCTGTAATGCTTCTTGCTGAAGTTCTTATCAATCCATATCATCTTCATGCCAATAATTTTTAAACCGGCGCGCTCGAACCGCTGGAGCACCTCTCCTATCAACCCGCGGTAAACACCATCAGGTTTAACCAGTACGAGTGTCTGTTCAACTAGTGGTTTATTCTTTGTCATTTCTTCCGCTCCTTGGTAACCCATTTTAGTCTTTGAGCGCTCCTGCCCATTAAGTGGTTCTTCCGGCACTTATTGCTGCAGAAACGAATGACCTTGCCATCCTTCTTAGCTATTAAGGAGCCCCTGCCTTCTTCAATATCTTTTTTGCAGAAAGAGCACTTCATCGCCGCCTGCTACCTCTTAGAGCCCTAGCCTCTAACTCTGTTTCAGTAAGCATTAACACGTCATCCTCCCTGATCGGTCCCCTAACATTTCGCCTCATAATCTTGCCTTTATCAACCCCTTCTAAGATCTTGCACCTGACTTGTATGACCTCGCCCCGGGTGCCGACTCTGCCAATAACCTCCAGCACCACGGCTGGCACAGCATTACCTCTTCTTACTTCCTCTTTTTTCTTACTTGATTTAGCCATACTATTTTAAAACCTTCATCAGTAATTCCTTGCCGTCGCCTTCACCAGCACTGATTATTGCAACGCTTGAACAAGCCTTTGTTATGCCAATTGCCTCGCCTAGTTCTTGCTTGCTTGGAACGTAGACGTACTTAATGTCTTTTTCCTCGCAAAGAACTGGCAAGTGAGCAACGATTACTTTAGGATTAACATCCTCGGCAATCACTACCAGCTTAGCTACTCCTCGCTCAACAGCTTTGGTGACCTCGTTAACACCCTTCTTAACCCGCCCCTTTGT
>WJKC01000028.1 GCA_014729335.1 archaeon
TCCCGGAGCGGCATGTTCATCACTGTCCCTAACTCAGCAGTGCTTTCTGAGACAGTGGTTAATCACTCTAAGAGCCGGACGCGGTTGGTTGAGATGACGGTTGAGATTGATATTGATGATGATGTTAAGAAGGCTATCGCCTTGATTGATGACATGCTTGACAACCTGCCGTGGCGTTATAAGAATAAGTCCGAGGTTTTCATTGATGATGTTAATAAGGACTACGTTATTCTCCGCATCAAGGTCTGGATTGCTTCTCGCAAGTACGGCGAGCGAAAGGCAGAGTTATTCTATAAGATTAGGGACTTGCTTAAACAGAATAATATTAATACGTCAATCCTTGGTGATTAACTTTTATAAGGGGCGAGCCCCCTCTACACCCGCTTGATGCCGGGAGCATTAGAGCCTCGGGCGAGATTTGAACTCGCGACCTATTGCTCTCTCGACTACGCAGCCGTCCGTGAGGACGGAACGAACGAAGTGAGTGTACGAGGCAATCGCTCTGCCAGGCTGAGCTACCGAGGCTTATGGGGGATTAGATGGTGTTGGCTTTTTTTATATTTTTAGGAGAAGTATTCTCTTACTTCTTTGATGAATCCATCCCTGTTATGGTCAAGGTTGTTTGTTAAGTATTTTCCCAGCACTTTATTATTAATGCTTAGCGCGTTTGTTAATCGCTGCTCTCCTGGTTTTAATTGGTATATAACTCCTATTGACGCATCCATGCTTGACTTCTGGATGATAATTAGGTTATTAACCCCTTGTGTTAGGTAGATGAGTGTTAGTTCGGGTTTAATATTTGATTGGTATATCTGTTCCTCTATTAGGTTGCAGGTCATTGAGAGGCTTATTAGGTTGTCTTGTTGTTCTTGCACTAGTTCATTTTCTCCCTGCTGGAACATTACTATTCTATCCTCAGTCCCGAAGTATAGTGATGGTTTAAGCTTTACTCTGTCACTATTATTGAATTCATTGTTGAACCAGTATTTTATCAGTGACTCAAAGGTTTTATCATTATAGCGCCCGGTCTCTGTTGTTAGTTCTCTCCTGAACCTGCACCCGAAGCCGGCGTTTAACATTTTTCCCAGCTTATCGCCTTCTTTTAGTAATGGGTTGCTTTCCTTTTTTATTTTTGTCTGGTAGAGGCTGATTGTTACTAGGTCGCTTAGGTTGTTGAACCATAGGCTGGTCCCGCCGCCCCAGTTAAATGCTTCTGTGTTAATGTTTTCTATGAAGGTTATTGACTGAAGCTTGAAATCGCATGACGCCCCCATCATTTCAAGAGCCATGCTGAGTGATGAAGCGCCTGTTAGTTTAAAATCAAGGTTTTTCCTGCCTTTTTTTCGCAGCTGTTCTATCTCCTCTGGTTTTAACTCGTAGTCAACTAATAGTTTCTTGGTTTTAGTTAGTAGTTCTGTGTCATCCTTTTCTGATAACAGGCAGGAGTATACTTTTTTCAGGTAGTCAGTGAATGACCCGTGCCAGTCTTTAGGGTCAACGTAGCAGCTTCTTTGGAACACTTTTAATAAGCTGAAGTTCTTATCCCGGTCGCAGAGGTTAAGTAAGTGTCTTGTGTGTCTTTTAAACTCCTTTGACACCTCTTCTGTTTCGTGTTTTTCGTGAATTGTTAATAAGTACTCTAGGAATCCCTGCTCTATGTATTGTTTTAAGTAAGTCCCTCTATTACACACTAGTAGTCCTTTAAAGATATTCACTTCATTAATCCTTTTCTACTTGTTTCTTTATTAATGTTCTGATTCGCCTGTTTTTAGGCACGTAGTTCCATACTTTCTTGTTTTTTATCTTACCCGGCCCGATAATCTCTCCTTGATGGCTTAGGGCGCAGTAGCCCTCGTAGTCAGTGTTAATGGTTATCTTATAACCTCTAAGCCAGTCCCATAACTGCTCCTTGCTTAGTTCGTAAACATTCTTCTCCGGCCTTAGTAGTTGAACCCCTTCTATGCTTGGCCTGAACCCGTCATCCCTTAACCTGCCAATGTATAATCCCACGCCCTCAGCGTTAACTTTCTTAAACTCTATGAGCCGGGTGAACCTTGTCCCTAGGTAGATTCTGTTCTTGCTGCCTTTGTAGAAGAATCCTTCCAGGTGAGTGCCGTACTGCTCGTCCATGATTGATTGAAGTTTTTTCACTTCTTTACTATTCATTAACTCGGCTTTAATCATCTCTTCCTCACCTTACATACAAAGAATCCTTCAGTGTTATTATCCTGCGGGTAGACCCTGATGCACTTATTGATTTCTTTATGGTATTTTTCTCCCTGCCACTCTGTGACGCCGGGTTTTGATTTAAGCCCTTTTATTTTTATTTGTTCAACCTCTGCGTCACTGTTTTTCAGCAGGTAATCTATTACTTCCTCGTTCTCTTCTGGCGCCAGGCTGCAGGTGCTATATACTAGTAACCCGCCTGGTTTTAATGCTTGGTAACCTGCTTTTATTAGTTTTTTCTGTACTCTGGAGAACTTTGGGAAACTGTTAGGGTTCCATTGGACTGCTGCGTACGGGTTCTTTCTTATCACTCCCTCGCCGCTGCACGGAGCGTCCACTAGTACTCGGTCGAAGAACCCTGTCATCTTTTTATAATTCATTCCGTTCCGCCTCGTGATTACCACTGACCTCGCTCCTATTCGCTGCAGGTTTATTTTAAGGATGCTTACTCTGTCTATCCTGACGTCATTAGCTATTATTAAGCCTTCATCATTCATTATTGATACTATCTGCCCTGTCTTGCTGCCTGGGCTGGCAGCGATGTCTAGTACTTTTTGTTCTTCTCTTAAGTCCATTGTTAGTGGCGGTATCATGCTCGCCGGGTCCTGGATGTAGTAGTAGCCGAGGAAGTGTTCCAGCGTGCTTCCTAGTTTCATTGGTCCTGACTCAACCCAGTAACCTTGTTTGCAGAACGGGACTGGTTTTAACTCCCAGTCCTTGTTCTTTAATCGTTTTTTCAGCGCGTTGATGGTGATTTTTAGGGTGTTAATTCTTAAAGCATTGGTTAATGGTTCCCTTAGTATTTGGAAGTAATCTTCTGCCTCGCTTCCTAGGAGTTCCCGGGACCGCTCTTTGAATTCCCTTTTTAATTCCATGTTGTACTTCATTCTTCTTCTTGTTTTAAATCTTATTTTTAGGGGATTATTAATTGCATTAAGAACCCGACTGCGTACGCTACAATTGCTGCTACGCTGCCGATTCCTAGTGTTTGACCGCCGCTGATGTACCATGGTTGTTCTAGTATGAACCCTTTTATTAAGCCGACTAGGAATAGTGCTATGAAGCTGATTATTAGTGATATTATGAACATGTTTCCTATTGGTATGAATATTCCTATCACAAAGGTTAATAGTGGTATGAACCCCATTAGTATGAATGAACCAAAGGTTACTAGGGCTGATTTTTTTGGGTTAACGTTCTCTATTGTTAGTCCTAGTTCTTCTTTCATCATGGTGTCAACCCATACTTTCTTGTTTTTGATTATGGTTTTAACTATTTTGTCTAGCATTTTTCCCTTGAAGCCCTTATTTTTGAATATTGTTTCAATATCTTTTACTTCTTCTTCCGGCGTGGTTATTAGTTCCTTTTCCTCCCGCTTCCGTTCCTTGTGGTATAATTCCTGCTCGCTTTTAACGCTTAAGTAGTTGCTGATTGACATGCTTAAGCCGTCAGCTAGTAGGTTGGCGAATCCCAGTATTAGTATCACTGATGAGGCTAGGCCCGCGCCGCTCACCCCTGCTACTACTGCGAAAGTCGTGATTATGCCGTCGATTGAGCCGTAAACAAAGTCCTTGGTGAAGAATAGGTTGGTGTTTTTCATTTTTATTCAACTATTGAGCCGGTGAAGCTCTTTTTACCTAGGTATTTCTTAAGGTTTTCAAGCCCTTGTATGAATACTAGTTTGATGCCTGTTCTTGATGCCAGCTTGCTGGCTGCTAGGTCAAAGATGAAGTTGGCTCCTTGTCCTAGTTCGTACTCGCTGGCTAGTTTTATTAGTTTATTGTAGCTTAGTTTTTTTAGTAGTTTGGCGTCCTTGTTTTTTGGGTCCTTGTTGTAGACTCCTTTAACGTTTGATATGTTTATGACCGCTTCAGCCCCTACTAAGCCTGCTATAACCACGCAGTCAAAATCTGTTGTCACGCCCGGGAATAAACCATTAGTTACTGTTATTTTATTATTTTTTATTGCTTGTTCAAGGCTCCTTGCACGCCTTACGCCTAGAGCCGCGCTCACTAGCTCCGCGTTTAATTCGGTGGCTCTCATCCCCACCTCGTCAAGCCTTATTGAAGGGGTTTTTAACTCCTTGCCAGCCTTGATGTAATCCCTAGCTATCCTGCCACCGCCGCACACTATCACGAACTCGTGTTTTGACTTCTTAATAATCTTTTTTAATTCTTTTAGCAGTTTAGTGTTAATCCTTCCAGGGTTGATTATTGAACCTCCAAGCGAGATTACGTACTTCATTGTTTTTTAAATGAGGTTTTATTTAATTATAAAGTTAGGGGAAAGATTTTAAAATACTGATTGAGCATTTTTTATTAGGATGGGTTTAATAAAGAAGATTAGGCAATGGTTTAAGGATGATGACTTAACTAGGTTCCTGCGCAAGCAGGGTTTAAAGCCTAATGAAGTGAGTAGGGAATTGTTGAATAATTATGTTAGGTTTTTGAAAACCATAGGCTCTTTTAAAGAGGATTCTGGTGGTTATTTTACTGAGGAGAAAATTAAGAGCGTGTTTGCCAAGTTTGATGTTGAGATTAAAGATGTTGATGAATTATCAGCTGAGTTAACTGAATTAAATAGTTTTTATCCGCGGCTTAATGAGTTGTTGAATAAGATTTTAGTCCCTGTTTGCAATAATTATCATGGTGTTAAGGGTTATTGTTCTGAGATTGAGCAGGAGTTCCTTGATTTAACTAATTCTAATAATGGTTTGATTAATGACTTTGCTGCTTATCGTGAAGAATTTGGTGTTTTTAAGGCAGGTATTATTGAATTATTTAGTACTGGTGTCCTGCCTTTGCGTAATGATTTTAAACTCTTTATTTACACTCTTAGTCAAGAAGCTGATAGGAAGAGTGATTTGATGAATAATTTTTACCGTGAAGGCTTAGTTGATAAGTCTATTAATGACTTTATTAGTTTAACAACTGACCTTGGCTTAATTAAGCAGGTTAATGGTCTTTATGAGCTGACAAGCGAGGGTGAACAATTACTGCCTTATTGTGAGGATTGTGAGCGGATTGATTATCTTGAATTAATTGATAAGGTTGTATGTAAGTGGGGTGATTATCTTAAGGCGATTGAAATTCGTGATAATACTAAAGATGATGATAATGAACGTCTTGTTATGTATAGGGAGACTTTTAGTCTTTTAAAGAGGCTCTGCCCTGATAATCGAAAAGTTCAGAGGGATTTTGAAAAAGAATGGAATGTTATTAAGCGTTGTGTTAGATTAGAGTATAATAATGGTTCTCATTCATTAAATTATAGGCGAAACGAGGTTGCGGTTAAAGAAATATTAAAAATAATGAATAAGGTTAGGGATGATTATCTTAAAGAATCTCAGTTAATTCCTGAGGTTTAACTTTCTTTTCCTTGCCTGTTTCTAAGTCCTTGAGTGTCACTTCGCCTTTTTTTAAGTCTCTTTCACCAATTATTAATACTTTTTGATAATTTAGTGAATCTGCTAGTTCTAATTGTTTACTAATATTAAGGTCGCTAGTGTTTAAGTAAACATTCAGTCTTTTTGCTCTTAGTTCTTTTGCAATCTCTCCAGCCTTTTCATATACTTCTCCAATTGTTGCAATGAATAAGTAATTCTTGAACTCTGTTGGAAGCAGCTTCTTTTTCTTTAATAATAGTGGCAGTGTTCCATCACTAATGCCGACTCCAACACAGGGTATTTTTGGACCTCCAAAGTCACTGATTAAGTTATCATACTCCCCGCCACCGAGCAGTGACCTAAAATAACCTTTTTTATCATAGGCTTCAAATACTATGCCAGTGTAATAAGCCAAGCCCCTGACAATGCTTAGGTCAAACTCAATAAATTCTTCATCACATAGTTTGAATAATTCTTCCATTCTCTCAGTATTAATCCCATTCTTTTTTATCTCAGCCAGGCATTCCTTGTCTTTTAATTTAAGAATTTTTTTCAATTCTTTTGACTTGCTTATTTTATCCAATTCTTTGAAGAATTCTTTTTCACTCATCTTGTACTTCTTATCTAATAATGAATAGAATTCCTCAGTTTTTACTTTGTACTTCTTGATTAGTTTATCAACCACTTCTCGATCATTTATTTTCATTACAAAATCCTTGCTTTTTAATCCAAGATTATTTAGTATGTCAATGCATAGATTAATTATCTCAGCTGTTCCTTTAAGATTAGAGTCTATTATGTCAGCGTTATATTGGAAGAACTCTCTATACCTTCCTTTCTGCGGCCGCTCGTAACGGAATAATCTTGGGATTGAATACCATTTTAATGGTTTCTTTAACCCTTTTCCGTACTGGACTATGTATCTGGCTAGTTGTGGTGTTAGTTCTGCTCTTAGGCATAGTTCCCTGCCGCTTTTATCCTTGAAGTTGAATAATTGTTTCTTTATTTCATCACCACTTTTCTTGGTGAATAATTCTAGCTTCTCAATTATCGGCGCCTCGTACTCTTCGAACCCGTATTGGTTGCTGATTTCTCTTAAATTTGCAAATAACCATTTTTGAATTTTCCATTCCTTTGGCAGGAAGTCCCTTGTCCCTCTATATCCTTGCATATTATTCATAAGTAATCACTCTTTTTTAAGAATAGTGGGCCGGGACCGGGATTTGAACCCGGGTCAGCGGGACCACAACCCGCTATACTAACCGCTATACTATCCCAGCCATTGATGAACTAAAACACCACGGTAATTAAAAAAGTTTTTAGAACTAAGAGTAGGATAATTCATTCTGTCAATGAACTAAATCAGCTCTTTTCATAGAAGTATAGAGTATGCTCTGCTGTTTATAAACTTTTAGTTTAGTTTTAATAGTTTCTTGAACTTGTACCATAATCCTTCTTCAATATCCTTGTATTCCTGGCCCATTATCTTAGCAGCGATTTTCTTAAAGCCAATGCTGGCTTTGCTTGAAGGGTAGGCGTCAACAACCGTCTTGCGTTCATTAAGTGATTTCATTACTTTCTCATCCTCTGGCACTACTCCAAGTAATGGTATGCCGAGGAACTCTGAGATGTTAGCGTCGCTCATTTCATAGTCCTTGCCGTTCTTACGGTTAATTAATACTCCTAGAACCTTTTTTTTATGCTTCCGGGCCATTACTACTGCTTTGAGCGCGTCAGTGGTGCTTAGAATGTTAGGGTTAGTGACCACTATTACTTCATCACTTACTTTTATGCAGTTCTCTGCCTCGTCATTAATGCCTGGCGGGCAGTCAAGCAGTATAGCGTTGCAGTAATTCTTTAAGCCTTTAATCTTCTTTAAGTTATTTTTTGACAGGTTCATCAGGCTCCACATGTTAATTCCTGCCGGCACCACTTTAACACCGTTTGGGTGAAGGTAAACTGTCTCGTAAACACTCTTTTCGTCTGTGAGCACGTCCTGCAGGTTGGTTCCTTGATTAGGCATTCCTAGGTGAAGTCCTAGGTCAGGGGTGTCAACGTTGCCGTCGATAATGATTGTGTCGTAGCCAAACTTGCTGAGCGCGCTGCCAATGTTAATAACGCTCGTGGTTTTACCAACCCCTCCCTTGCCGCTGACAATGCTGATTATTTTACTCATGTTAATAATTGGATTCTCTGACACTATTTAAAAGTTTTGCGATTAAAGCCTGGGATGGGCGAGATTTGAACTCGCGACTTCATGGTCTTCAGCCATGCACTCTCCCGGGCTGAGTTACCATCCCTTACTCTTTTCACGATGAGAGGAGAGTTTAAATGTTTTTTTATATACTTGTTCCTTTTCTGTTCTTTAATTAGTATTTAGTGAAGGGTTGTAAAGTGAGAATCAAGCTTAAAACCTTGTTAGAGTGCCTTAAATCCGTGTTTAAGCCTTGTTTTCTGGCTTAAAATCTCATTTTATGGTTGTTTTGCTAAAAACCTTAAACAGAACCCTTAAGGAACTTCCTTAGCATTGGTAGGAAGTTCTTTTTGTCTTGGCTGATTAATTCTGTTATCTTATTGTTGTATTCAGCAATTAAACCTGGGTTCCGCGGTGCCTTTGTCTTGACTATTAGTTCTTTTGCCTTTGCTCTTAGCTTAATGCTCTTTAAGCAGTCATTAATTGATATTCCTTTTAGCCTGGCTATCTTTTTTAGAGTGTTTGATTCTTTGATTTTAGGTGATAATTTAAGGGTTTTATTTTTCCGGTTAAAGATTGTTAGTTCGTTGAAGCCTTTTTCTTCAAAAGGATTGTTAGCCCAGTCTTTTTTAATCTCTGTTATGTTAGTTAATCGCTTATCTGTTATTAGTGACTCTCCTCTTCGCAGGTTTGCGCATGAGAGAATAATGTCGGTTGCTTTGAAACTGGTGGCCGGGACTTTTAAGTCATTAACTACTCGGTCAAATGTATCGTAAGCATTGCTTCCGTGAATTGTTCCCAGTACAACGTTGCCAGTGGCTCCAACCCTCATTGCTTCAAATAAGGCTCTGGCTTCCTCACCTCTTACCTCGCCTATCACCAGCACTGACTCGCCTAGTCTTAGTGCTGTTCTGAGCGCTTCTTCTGCGCTTAGTTCATAACTAGTGGTCCGCTCTTTTAATGGTGGTTTAATCCTTAAGTGTTGTATCCTGAAACCAGCCTTGCTGAGCGCGTTAACCGGCAGTTCAGGCGTGTCCTCAATCACTATTACTCTTTGACTTTTTGGCACTTCATTAAGCAGGGCTGATAATAGTGATGTCTTGCCGCTGCCCCTGGGGCCTGTTATTAGTATTGAGCACTGACTGTCAATGAGGAAATTTAACAGTCCGGCTACGCTGGAGCTTATCATGCCGTTCTCAATGAAGTCAGGCAGGGTCCATGGTTTTTTACGGTGCTTGCGGAACGCGTACCCGATTCCTTTAAAGGTTAGTGGTTCTCTTACCCCGCAGATTCTTAGGTTGTAATCATCTAATTCGTAGTCCACCACTGGGAAGGAACCGTCAAACGGCCTGCCTGAGGCTACTCTAATCTTGGTTGCTATGGCTTCAAGGTCTTTTTTTGATACTTTGATATTGGTTCCGCAGTCGCCGTGAATTGAGTGTGTTAGGTGCAGGTTATTATTAGAGCTGTATAAGTAGGCGTCTTGCACTCCTGGGTCATTGAAGATTATGTCAAGCACTCCGAACCCTGTTGAGTGTCTTTTAATAATGTTTTTAGCTTGTTCAGTTAGTTGTTTTTTATTGATTAGTTTGGTAACGTCTTTTTTGAAATTATTAAGGCTTAACTCCATTTCCTCTATCTCTTTAAGCGTCTCTGATACTTTTTTAATAGTCTCGTATTCACAATTTAATTCTGCTGGTTTTAGGTGGTAAAAGAATTGATTGTTTTTCTCAAGGATGGTTACTTTTGATTCATTAATTGTGTATTCCTTTATTTTTTTAGCCCCTTTTGGTTTTTCATAAGTGATTTTGGCGCTGACAAAACGCGGCACCACCCTGGGCTTGAATATCTTGTTGTAGATTATTGAAGGGCTTGGTTCTTTTTTAAGGTGCTTTCCTGCTTTTTTAATTATTAATGACTTCTTTAGTTCCTTCCTACCGTTTAAGTAGTCTTTTACCGGGTTCTTTGTCCCTAGCTCTTTTAGTCCTTTCAGCATTTCAGCGCTGTACTCTTTTTTAACGTGTCGTGATAGTATTATTATCTTTTTAGTTTCATCATTGACGTTCTCTATGGCTTTTTCAAGTATTTCTTGATTGCTTAGAGTGCTGTTTGTGGTGTTGTCAGAGCTAATTATTAAGTTGCTTCCTTGGTGCTCTGCAGTGATTTTCATAATGCTTAAATATTGGCTCAGATAATAATTTGTTAGTGATAAATAATAAAGGTTACGTTTTCCTCCCGCTCATATTGTTTTTCCTGTTAATAACTACTTTAACAATTGTTTTTTTCAAACAAGAGCTTTCAGGCTCTGTTAATCAAGCACTTGTTATTCAGGGTTTGATGGATAGGGCTTATTATAATTATTCAAAGAGGGTTATCACGGTTGTTAATGACTTTAAGCAGTTAGCTTATGCTAACTTGTCTAATTCCTCGCTGGTTGCGTCTTTTAATGAGTCAGTTGGTGGTGTTATTGTTGATAATGATCCTTCACTGCCTTTTTTAGTAAGTGAGGTAAGCTGCTCTGGTGAGGATGTTAACACTACTTTTCCTTTAACGCAGGTTTTTATTAATATTAGTTACCCTATCAGTGACTTGCTAACAGCTTCTGAATCATTTAATCCTATTGTTATACAGCAGTGCTTGGATGATAATGATTGTTCAGATAATAGGGAGCATTTTAATCAGATACTTATTGGTTGTATTAACTGGACTCTGAATGGTTTTGATTTAAGGAACTCAACGGTTCCGCTATTAGTGGGTGACCAAGTCCATGTTGGTTTAGAACTAGTTGGTGGGTCAGTGCCCTTTTTATTTCCGTTTAAGCTGGGCAGGTTCTCTTTCACTTGTTGAATTCAGAAAGTTTATAAGTTCCTTTTAGTTATTTTATATTAATGTTTAAGAAATTGCTTGGGATTAAGAAGCTTGAAAAGAATTTTAAGGTAGTGGGTGATTCTTTAAATCGTTCCTGGCAGTGGATAGACCATTTTAATAAGTTAAACGCGGGTTATGAGGAGCGTATTAATCGTTTAGAAAAGTCTAATGCGCAGTTAATAGAGGTTGCTCAAGAGTTAATTGAACGTCTGCAGTCAGTGAACGAGGAGCTTGAGTCAGGACCAGTTCAAGAAGAATCGGAACCCCAGTCAGTTAGTGTGGTGCCTGCTAAACAGAACCTTAACCTGCCTGATAAGGACTTGTTTTTAATAAGGGTTATTCATCAGTACGCGGCTTTTGATAAGGAGAGTTCCTTAGAGACTAATACGGTGTATGATAATCTTACTTATGAGATTACTAAGAGGGGTTTGCGCAAGAAGCTTAATTCCCTTGTTGATAAGGGTTTGTTAAGAACTTATAAGAAAGGGAACTCGAGACATTGGTACCTTAACTCCGGCGCCTTAGC
The DNA here is from genome assembly GCA_014729335.1 of archaeon. Taxonomy (GTDB): domain Archaea; phylum Nanobdellota; class Nanobdellia; order WJKC01; family WJKC01; genus WJKC01. Next base: position 11,200 of record WJKC01000028.1, read on the forward strand.
TAAGGTTAAGAAGGCATTAAAGTCAAATGATTAATGTTCCGGACCTTCCTTTCTGTTCTCCGGAACTTCTTTTTCAGTTCTTTTTGGTTCCTTTTAGTCCTCTTTCTTTAGTTTATTTATTACCTTTTTGATTTTTTTGTGGTTTAAACCGCTGTTTTTAAGCAGTTCCCTTACATCCTCTGTTTTTATTCCTTTTCTGAATAAGTTCCGGACCAATCCAATTATTATTACTTCCTGGTTTAGTTCCTTTTTTAAGGAATATTTTTTCTGTACCTTTTTTGAGAAAAAACCTGCTCCAGAGATTATTCCCCTGGTGACTAGGATGGCTGTAATCCCAAAAAAGAAGTTTACTGTGAAGGTTACTAGATAGTTTGGTTCTGATAGGTAGAAATTATTGAATAACACTATTAGCAGTGTTATGAAAAGGAATACTTCTATAATGTTTAGGTACCATTTTTTGGGAAAACCAAACACTTTATTTGATATTGTTTCGCCTGTTAGTACGCCTGTCATTAGGCAGATAGCAGTGATTATTTGTAATATTAGGTTATACACATTTAGATAGTGTTTTTAGTATTATTTAAGCATTTCTTCACTATATCTCACTTTTACAAAGTTATATAAGTTTTCCCTCACTTTTTAAGAGTTTATAGCCCTGTAGTCTAGCGGTCAAGGACAATCGGCTCTGGACCGGTTAACCCAGGTTCGAATCCTGGCAGGGCTAAATCATTATGTTTATAAAGGTTTTATCACTCACTTTTATTAGGTGATTAAATGAATCTATTAGGAGTTACTTTAAGAGAGATACACCTTGTAAGAGAGGATTTATCCGGGAGTGAAGTGCAGTTAAAGAATGTTCAGAATAATGTTAATATTACTGACATTAACTTGAGGGGCATTTCTCCTAATTCCAGTGATAAAGCGCTTGTTTTTAGTTTTGAGTACAAAACTGACTATGATTTGTCTAAACCAAAGGGCAAGTCATTAGGAAAGATTCACTTTTTAGGTGAAGTAGCGTTTTCTGATAAGAAGAAAGCTATGGATAAAGTGCTTAAGTCATGGAAAAAGGATAAGAAGATTGATGACGACGTGCTTTTCCCTGTACTTCAGGCAGCGCTTAATTTTGTTAACATTGAGGCAATTTACTTAGCCAGAAAGGTGCTATTGCCTAGTCCAATAAGACTGCCGCAGGTAAAGCCTCAGAAATCTGATTAAAATCTTAACTCTCACTTTTTATCTTTTTCTTATTTTTCTATTGTATTATTAACTATTAGTTTAGTCTAACTCTCACTTTAGTGATTAAGGCGCCCTTTTTGTACCAATACCCCTATATTACGGCGTTGATATTTTTTATCACTCACTTTTATTATTTATTGCTGTTTTTTTTGTTTAGCTTGGCTTTTATCTTTAAATGAGTGTCCGTTGCTTAACTCTCACTTTTGTTTTATTTGTGTTATTTTTTCCGCCACACCGATTAATAATGTTCTTCTAAATATATTTATTTAAATATATTCTTTGATTAATATTTATAGGTAAATATTATTTGCTTACTGTTGAATCTGTTGGAACAATTGTTGGATGTGTTGGAACACTTGTTGGTCTTGTTGGAACACTTTTCCCCTTAGGAAACCTTTTTATTTATTGGATGGTTATTATTTAGTATGGGCTTGCTCTCTAGGCTGCTTGGACGTAAATCTAAGAAAAAGAAAAAGACTGTTGGAACTGTTCCAACAGTTGATAAAACAACTTCAGAGATGATAAAGAACTGGTCTAAATCTATTGAGCGGGTTGAGAATCACCCTTTATCCCAGGCAAGGGTTATTAATACTAGTTTATTGAATGATTTGTCAAGTATTTTAGCTAATATGAATGAAAAGCTTGATAAGTTGTCTAAGTTGGATGAAGTTCTAAGTCTTTTGGAGGATACTAGGGAGCAGCTGGAGAGCGCTGGTTTGTCAACTAGTTCGGTTGACTCTGCTATTAGTAATCTTAAGGGTCTTACTGTCAAGGACCAGGAGGCATTGGATTTGTTTAAAGAGGATGGTTCTTTTACAACTAAGGCTTTTGCTAAGAAGGCTGGTCTTTCTCGTTCAACTGCTTCTTCTCGTTTGAATAAATTGTTTTCTCTTGGTTTGTTGGAGAAAGAGGCAAAAGGTAAAAAAATATTGTATAAATTAAAGCAATAACTTTTAATCAAAAACTAAATATTTTGTGATGATAATTTTTAATCAAAAACTTGAAATTTTAATTTTTTTGACGCCCTAAAGGGGCATTTTTTAACGTCATAATATGGGTGTTTTTGTACATGTTTTTTGTTATGTTTTGCTCTATTATACTTTTTCTCTAATAGGGGTTCTGCCTTGTTTTTTGATGCCAACTCGACCCAGCCATACATAATACTTTATGTCTAATAGTTTCTATTTGTGTAACATAACCCCCCTTAAGTGCCTTAAACGTTATTTTAGACTTATTTTAAACCGTTTTATCGTAATAATCCTTTTTATTGGAAAATAGTGGTTTTTTGCATGTTTTTTAGGTCGATTAAAGTCGTATGTTTTTTATAGTCATAATATGTTTTGTTATATACTGTTTGTTAAATCTATTATGTTATTATTCTTTTAATAAGTATATTTCAAAGAACAATATTTAGTTTTTTTAGAATGGCAGTGCATCTTTAAATAATTTCATAAATAGTTTGTAATCAACTGACTCGCAAATTGATACTTCATAACCCTCTTCTGATTTTTCTGTATAGCCTTTATCATCAATCACTATTTTATTTTTCTCAAACTTCATTATTTTTTCATTGATTATTGCGGCTAGTGTCAGCGGGTCGTGCATGAATGTCATTGGCATTAAGTGATGAAGAAAGTTCGTGAAACTCTTATTTATCAATTTCTTTGCAGGGTGTTTTGATTTTAA
>WJKC01000065.1 GCA_014729335.1 archaeon
ATTAACACCACCATAAAGGACCTGTTGACTTGCACGCCCGGCAAGCAATGCATATTGGGTATGGTCGTCATCATTATTTCCGCTTATGCTTCCATGATCTATTGCGCCCTCAAAATTGGCAAAAGTGATTTTCTGACTTCCATTGTCAGTCACGTCTACCATAGCAATATAATCTGATGCAGCAATAGCTGTTTCAATACCTAACTCATTTAAATCAAGTATAAAAGAACGATTTGCTGATATATCACCACCACCAGATAAACCATTTCCTGCTGTCAACGTAACACTTGTATGGTCTATATGTTTGTTGCCGACAAAGTTTGGCAGTGCATCATGATCTATTGCAGGCGTTAGTGTGTCTCCGGGGTCGTCGTGCGTCCACGTTATACCTGTAGCGTTTTGTATAAACGTTGCGACAACATCTCGGACGGCTTCGTCTGTATACTGCGTTATGGTACAATTTAATGTTACATCTCCATCTATTGTTCCACCGCCAGACATGCCCGTCCCAGCAATTACCGAAACCCCCGAGTGTGCTACGTGCTCACCAGCCACATAATTTGTAGTTTGGTTGTGGTCAACATCCCCGTGCGCGAGAGTGATAGTGCGGTTAGCAGCTATCGTGCCACCACCGGAAAGTATCCCGCCGCCACTAACCGAGACCGTTGAATGGTCAATGTGCTCGTTGCCTACAAACCCGGTAAGGCTGCCATGGTTTACCGCGTCGCTCCCGCCACTTTCGTGGGAACTCGCATGTGCAGACGGGGCAAATGTCGACGGTACGTTTGTAAGGTTATTATAATCTAAATAGTAACTACCCTCTTGATTGTCAAGCAAGTCGGCATTTAAGTTTGAGACAAGCGTTGTGCTTGCAACCACTATAGGCGCGGTTCCTGTCACCACATCGCTCTCAAATGTCTCGGCGGTTATTCGGTAATCTCCTGCGTCCCAATTTCCGGTAAGCTCCCGAGTCCCATCTGCAAGTAAATACAATCCAAGATATTTGTTTATTTCATTTTCAGTATCATACCTATCATCGTGCGTATGATTAGATATTTCTCTGTCAAGATCAGATGTGAGAGCGTAATCTTCAAGGTCTCTTTTTTTTGCAAGGTCGCTCATGGAAACCGATATGTTTCCCCTTATCCTGTTTGACGGATTTTCCCAAACGCCATTACCAGGAAAGCGCCTTCTGAACTCATCCCTAATCTCTTTAAGGGTGCGGTCAAGGGCGTCTATACGCCTTGTCAATTCTATGTTTGTTGAGTGGTTCATATACTTGTATTAAGCCCCCGGCCATGCATCAGTAAGACTGCCAGAAGCTGACACATATTCAGGTTCAAGCTCCGGGCGATACTGCAATATCAACTTTGTTCCATAGAAGGTAAAATGGCCGTCATTCTCAATTACCTTCTGTATCAATACTTCAAAGAAACTCCCCACCATGCCATCGGGAAGTGTCCCTTCAATAAAATGGCGAATGTATGGCTTCGCTGCCGCCGCCATGTCGTTTTCTGTCGATTCGTTCGTGTCGTAATCAATGGTAGCACTGAAACGCTGATTGTCAGCATACACGACTATATCAAAGTTTTCTGAGTCATTATAATTCACATACGCAAGAACAGCCATGGCCTCATACATGATGTTTTTCATGTTTGGGTTACGGTACAAATAACGACTACGATATTGGGCCGTGTATTTGTTCGTCTTTGCATCGCTTTCGTTATACAGTTTCATTATGTAGGATTCCCAACCATATATTCATCGTCGTAGTGTCCTTCGAGAAGGAAAGCGCTTAACCGATATTCTCTTGTATAGTCGTTCCTTTTCCTGTGACTGAGGGAATACGCTTGCCCTTCGAATTCGACAACCATTATCGGCTCAGAAGCACGAACGGTGAACGTCGTTTGCCCCTTATAGTACCCCTGTCCGTATGCTGCATTTTGACCGTATCCAGCCACAATATCTCCTAATTATACTTAGGCTTTAAGGCGATTTGTTCAGCAAGCCCCTTTATGACTTCCTTGTACATCACCATGCACCCCTCTACCCTTTTGGCGCACTTTTCAATTTCAGCAATATCGTTGCGCATCGACGTTTCTATTTCAGCCATTGTAAGGCCCTTGATCTTTATTCTTCTATCGGGTAAGCCGTCGTTATCCGTAATGTGATTAACAACGCAAAGGGTATGGGCGAAAAGCTTTATGCCGGCATCGCAAGCATTGAAGCAAAAGCCTTCATCATCATAACTGCGTCTTATTCCACACTGAAGATTAAAGCGAAGGTAATCAAAGAAGTATCCATCTTCAACTTCCTCATCCATTTTATCTATTGCCCGGCTTGTAACATAAAGAAAGCCAGCGCCGATAAAATTGACAGGCAATATGTTTGCATTAAACTCTGATTCTTTTGTGATATATGTTACTGGTCCTTCCCACCATCTATCATTCGTGCTTGCACAATACGTATCCTCTTTATTCCTGCACGAGTAAAGACCACCAATGACATCAATGTCATTATCCTTTTGTGCTGCATCGATAAGAAATTTTACATGGTGCGGCTCAAAAGCTATGTCGGCATCAAGACAAAGCATATCCGAGCCGTCACGTGGTATCATTGAGTTCCGTTGGTCTACAATGTGACAACCTTTGGCTGTGCGCCATTCAAACTTAAAGCCTGCATCACGAAGCTTCTTTATGCTATCGTGTGTTTGCCTGCTTATTGTAGAATGGAAAGGAGTACAGATTTTTAGCATAGAAAGACTCTCCTTATTAGGAATGAGCTAAAGCAACATTGGTATCACCAACGCAAATATCACCGTTTTCATTTACAAATAAATGTCTATAGTTAGAACCGGTGCAAACGTCAAACGCCTCGTTATTTGCATCTTCACCTTTTAACCTTACCCCAAAACCGCCAGATACAGCATTAAGTACAATCATTCCATATGAAACCTTTATATGCACATCTGATTCTTGATCGGAGTCAGCCTCTATCATTAATTCGCCACCACCAGAGTTGCCGCCTGTCTGGCAATAATCTAAATAAGCATCGTAATCATCATGGGCGCTCCCGAATGAAACCTTTGTGTTGTCTGAAAAATGAGAATTTGCAGTATGATACTCTTGCTTCGGGATAGATCGGTAATCGCTTGTATAATCAATCATCGTATCCATTCCGCCGTCATTGTTGCAAACAACCCCAAAATAGTCATTATGCCGAAGATCGCCAGTATTTATAATTATCCCGTCTGAAGGGTCAAGGGTAATACTCGGAATATTGCTTCCCGTAATATTGAGCGTGCCGTCGCTTTCAACTTCAAGCTGAACGTACTTCGAAGAGCTGTACCCAAGGTGGAGCTGCTTTCTTGCTGTCGTAATTGAAGAAAGTTGCCCCCCGGTATGCGGAGCTGCCCCAACACCTAAACGACCGAGCGTGTCGGTTTGTGCCGCGGTAGAGCCGCCAGTGGACGCATATATTTTGTCATGCCGGTGGCCGTTCGTTGTATCCTTTGCGGCCGACACACAATCAAGAACCAAGGTGTCGATCAAGTCTTTGAAAAGATCAATTTCAACTGTAGACCAATCGGCAGAATCCCCGGCGTCATTGTGGGTAAAACTCTTATACGTTGAGGACATCGCGCTTCCCCTTATTACGATAAAGTAAAATCATCGAACGTTATCTTCAAACAGCCAACAAACTTATTATCGGGCGACCTATGGTACCCGTAGATTTTATTTGTTGTCAATAAATTATCTGAGTTGTCATCTTCCGAGTCACCGTATAGAACGAATACGGTGTTCTGGTGAACAACGGCATACACGCGCTCTCTCGTGTACTGATTAAGCAATGTTCCATCCGACTGAGTAAGAAGGTCACCGTCCGGCCAAAGCTCTTCTATGGCAAAGTCCGGCACCAATTCGAGAGTTCCACCGGGCCGGATCATTGCCGGACCTTCATTGCTCATAAAGAAAAGGATTTCACCGATACCGGGAAGGGTCTTAACCTTAATCGTGTTAGGGTAAGCACAGCCTATCTCTCTTGAAACATCTTCGGGCTTGTATGATGGGTCGCTATTTATAAGCCGGAAAATCTTTTTTTCTTTAAAAATGTACAGGTCTTTCCCGTACACCTTTATGCCTGTATCATCCTGCCCGTCATCCGGGTCGCACTCTACCCAATACGTGTCATTGCGGAACATGGAAGCGTATTTCATTGGCTCTTGTTCGGCCTCGCTGCCGGCTCCATCTTCCCCGGGTTGCTCAGAGTATTCTACCCGGCCCGGGTAGTTAGGATTCCCACCAACCCACACGCGACTATCAGAATATTCTATAAACCTTCCAACGGAAGGAACTGTATAGTCAGTCATCCCCAAGAAATTGTCTTCGCCTTCAAGTGCTGCCTGGGTTGTCGTATCAACATATGTGGCCGCATAGTTTGTTCCGTAGATAGGCACATCAACCAGAAACCTATGCGTAAGCCCTTCGGCCGTTTCCTTCGTAATATCATGGTCCGTTCGGTATATCCTTAAATGCGTGGCTCCCTGGGCCTGTGCAAGGGTCCTTTCTGCTGAACCAGGAAGGGTGATGGTTACCTTGCAATATTTCTTTGCAATTCCATCAGCGGTACCACAAACTATACTCGTTTCGCCGAATCCGTACTTGTTTTCGACTTCGAAATAATCATCGTCTACCGCGGTAACACGGAAAGAACCTGTATTCCGGCCATCGAACCCGGTACCGGTAATAACTATCCTATCATCAACCGCCATGCTATTTGTTTCGAAATTGGGATCAGTGCCCGTACCGTCCCACTCGTACCGAAAGATATCGTTCCCGCGGTCTGTGACATCGTATACACTCGTTGCGTCACCGAATGATTTGGTTGCCGTCGTATCATCGGGAAGCTCTACAGCCTGCCGGCCGTCCAAATCTTCAAGCCCTTCAAGAACTCCGGGTGAATATGTGGTGTATTCAGAAGGGTTGTCCCCTTTACTGTTCGACCGTCGAACATACGTCCACGCATAATCAACCCAATACCCGGCAGTAAGGCCGGTTGAATTGTTGGCCACCGCGGGGGCGGAAACAGTCGGGGTTTGCGAAATGTACCCTTCTCGATCCTCATACCTCTGGGTTGTGGAATTGTATTCGAATATCTTCAGAATCGCAGTCTTGTTGCTATCGTCGTAATTTGTGGATATCGTTTGATCGGAAACGAGATAAACAGCACCATGCAGGGGAAGCATCCCGAAATAGGTTGTGTCTGCATATAGGCAATCAAGGGCTTTGTATCGAACCCCGAGCCCGATATCCCACACTTCAACACCGTAGATATTACTGCCGGCATCATGCATAACAAAAATGCATATATTACCGTCCGGGCTTCTTACAGCAACAATCGGAGGTTTAAACAGGGTAGCTATTGAACCTTGACCGAGCTTTGTTGTGTCGGCCATTAAGTCACGAAGAGCATTCCTTGGGATTGGCGGGTCTCCAGGAAACAAGTTGTCTAATAACTGGCATTTTCCTTCAAGATGAACAGAGCCGGGCTCGTGAAGGGTATCCATCCCTCCCATGTATCCGCGATCATTAATTTCAACCTGTCCACGCATTTCTCGATTCTCATTTCTTAATCGTCCGCAAAGTTCCCGCCACTATGGGTGTATGTGTATCGCGATTTCCAATCCTG